>NZ_JBCLVH010000025.1:0-64419 GCF_039548255.1 Lentibacillus songyuanensis | reverse complement strand
GAATATAGGCCCAATCCCGGGAACGGTGTCCAAGGTTTGAGGAATCGTTCCCAAATGGTCAACAATCGCTTTCTTCAGGACTTTTAATTGTTCCTGTATGACACGGATGACACGAATGCTGGAAGCCATAGCCAAGTTAACCGAGTCTGCCATAGACTCTGGTAAACGATAGGAAGCACGTGCAGCCTTTTTCAACGAACGGGCAACTGCTTCCGGGTCTTCAAACCGGTTTCTTCCATGCTGAACAAGGAATGCAATGAGCTTGTCCAGTGGCATGCCGACTAGGTCTTCAACGGATTCAAATTCCTCCATGACAGCCAGAGAGGTGGCTCCTAGCTTGTTTCGCTTGAAGGGTCCGGTGATCGTATAATCACTGAACTTCAAATATAAGTTGGTCATGAGGAAATTGCTTTCCCGTGTTAAATCCTGCATCAAATGGTAACGAGAACGCGTTAGCCGTTGTAAGGCCATTTGCGGCTCACTCCACGTGAAAGGATTTGGAAGATTTCCAGCACGAAGCTTAGCGGCAATATACCAAGCATCTGCCCGATCATTTTTGGGAGCGTCCAGAAAATTGGATTGCTTGAATTGCTTTATCAGACTGGGATTGAAAACATAGACGTTTTTCTCTGGAACCCCAAAATCCAAATGACGGCTCAGGTACATGGCAGTGTGAGTTGAATAGTTGCCAGTGTGTTCTAGCCCGAACAAAAGCTGTTCGTATCCATGCTTTTTGACAAGCGTGGTGATACGATCTTGTAACTCCTTGATACCGGGGCGATTGTTAGTAACCGTAAACCGGCTAACAGGCCGTTTTTCTTCATCTCGGGTTAAGCAACAGACGACGTTGTTCTTACTGCTTACATCAATTCCGACGAACAAGGGTGAAGTCATCATGATCACCTCCTTTGTTTAAGGGTTGTAGCGCCTACGATGCTGAGATGTCCCTGGGAAACCTATGAACGACAGCCTTGCGAGCTATTGGAATACACCGGGGGTCAGCGGTGCACGTGCCTCCCTCTGCTTTGCAGGAGGGCCAACCAGCCGGGAAACAGTCAGCGTGTAGGTCTATAACATAGGGCCAGGGGAACACTCTTTGTTCGGAAGACACCCAAGTTTTGGGGCAACAGGAGGAAACGGAACATTCCCTTGGTAGGACACTACCTATGGCTATTTTCCCAAAGACAGCTCAGCATCGTAAACACTTTTGTTTGAGGGCTACCGCGTATACACTTGCTTTCTTCTAATTCGCGTTAAGCTTGCCTTCGCAAGCACACGCTCATTACGAAGCTACGCCCTCCAACATCTATTAAATGAGTAGTGAGCTATATTCAGTTTTCAAGGTACAATTAAATCTTTTAAAAACCTAAAAAAATTAGGTTCAAACATAATATACAAGGGGGGATGGAGATTGCTACGGTTAACCTAATGCATCGGAACTTGTCGTCTATAGATTTTGGAAAAGTATGAAGTGATACATCGAATCTTGATCGTTTGAAAGGTATATCCAACGAGTAAAACAAAATAAAACGAAATCAAATATTTAAAGTGGTGGATGTAGATGAACAAAATTAAATGTGAATGTGGACACGTGAATCCAGCAGGAACAGTCCTTTGTGAGGCATGCGGAAAGCCAATTGAGGAAAATCAGCATATTGACGGTAATGATAAACAAAAATTATTAAATATGCGTTATGACGGAAGTGCTCGCCGGTCACAAACGTACAACAAGTCGTTTATTGATAAGATTTGGAGCTTTTTCTCCTCGGTAAAGGTTGGCGTATGGCTAATCTGTCTTGCGCTTGTCGCATCAGCCATTGGGACGATCTTTCCACAGGAAGAATACATACCGGCAAATGCCGTATCTCGTGATCCAACTGTCTATTATGAGGCGACGTTCGGGTTACTCGGTAAAATTTATTTCCAACTGGGGCTTCATCACCTATACAGTTCCTGGTGGTACATGATTTTAATTGCATTAATTGGTGTTTCTTTAGTTATTTGTAGTCTTGATCGCTTTGTCCCATTATATAAAGCACTAAAACGACAAAAAGCGAAACGTCATGAAACGTTTTTAAAGAGGCAGCGATTATTTAGTGAAACCGAAAATGTGACGCCGAAGGAAAAAGAAAAGCTCAAAGCGTCGTTGAGGAAGTTGCGATATAAAGTCCGGGACGAAAACGGGCATATTTTAGCGGAAAAAGGAAGGTTCTCTCGTTGGGGTCCATATATTAATCATATTGGTCTAATCATTATCTTATTGGCGGCCATATTACGAATGACTCCACTATTATACCTTGATGATTATGTATGGATTCGTGAAGGGCAGCGTATCGTTATTCCTTCCACAGACGGGGAATACTACATCAAAAACAAAGATTTCATTCTCGAAACATGGGACCCGGAAGAGGCGGGTGGCAAATTTAAGGATGCACTCGAAAAACAGGGAATGGTGGCGAAAAACTATCAAACCAATGCGATTATTTATAAAAAATCGGATGATTCGATTCCAGGTGCAGAACCAGACCTTGAGAAAGTCACAGAGGGAGAAATCCGGATGAATCAGCCTCTGAAATTTGATAAATATACGTTGTATCAGTCTGGTTATCAGCAAAATGAGTTTACCAGTATGTCGTTTAACATTCTAAATACGGATACAAAAAATAAAGAATATAAAAATTTGACGTTTAAACTATATACAACGGATGAGGACAAGGACAAGGCGCTTGGAACCTTCACGATTGATTTGAATGATCAGGAAGATGTGTACAAGCTTGATAACGGGTACCGGGTTCAAGTTGAACAATACTATCCCGACTATTATTTAGAAGGCGGCAAACCGAAATCACATAGTGATAAACCACAAAATCCAGCGTTTGTTTTTTTTATTTTTCCACCAGATAGTGATAAGTCTGAAACGAGTTTTGTTGGATTAGACGGAAGCATTTCATCATCTGGAGAGGATTCTCAATATCAGCTGGGTATTGTTGATTACAAGCTTAAGGGAGAGCTTGGTACGTTTAAAATTGATTTGAATTCACCAAAATCAGAATATAAACTGGACAACGGAACCAAGGTGATCGTTGATGAGTATTATCCAGATTATACAGAGGAAGAAGGGCAAGCAAAATCTATATCTAAATACCCAAGAAATCCGGCTTTTGAATTGTCGATTTATCCACCCGGAAGTAACAAAGCAGAGAAAAACTTTATCGGTATAGGTAAAAATGATCCGATGACAAAAGGGAATCAATACAAGCTTGGGCTAGCCGATTATGAACTCCATGATGTTAGTGGAATTCAGGTGAAAAAGGATTACACTATTCCGCTTTTCATTTTCGGGACACTCGTCTTTTTGATTGGTGTGGTCCAGGGGATGTACTGGCACCATAGAAGAATTTGGATTCATCCAAAAAATAACGGATTGCTTGTGGCTGCCCATACCAACAAGAACTGGTTTGGAATCAAAAAAGATATTGAAAAAGCGATCGAAGGAACCAATGCTAAGATGGTGGTTGATCAACAGGAATTGGAAGAATGATTGGAGTATAAGGAGGATTTTTATGGATTATTTACAGATTAGCGGTACAGCATTATATATTGCATTTTTCCTATATTTGATTGCTACTGTTTTCTTCGGTGCTACGATTAAACAGGATAAAACCAAACGCAATCAAGGGATCGCTGGAAAAATTGGTATAACGTTGACATTAATTGGTTTTGCGGCACAGCTCGTCTATTTTGTAACCAGATGGATTGCCAGTGGACATGCCCCGGTTAGTAATATGTTTGAATTTGTCACGTTTTTTGGTATGGGGCTAGTCTTCGCGTTTATTATCATTTATTTTATTTACCGATTAAATGTTTTGGGATTATTCGCTTTGCCAATTGCACTGATTGTCATTGCCTATGCCAGTATGTTTCCGACGGATGTATCGCCACTAATAGCATCGTTGCAAAGCCAATGGTTATACATCCATGTAACAACTGTATCCATAGCAGAGGCCATTTTGTCGATTAGCTTTGTAGCCGGTTTGATCTTTCTGATTCGCCAAATTGATCAATCAAGTGCAAGCAAACGTACATTCTGGCTCGAAGTTATTTTGCTCGGATTGTTCCTTTTTATCGGGTTTAGTGTGGTAGGTGGTATATTTAAGGCCATGGATTATCATGCAGAATTTCAATATGTTGAACAAGAAAACGAAACAATAACTAATTATCAAATGCCTGCCATCGTAGGACCTTATGATAGTAAATTAGTGACACAGGATGTCATGAAGCCATGGTTTTCTGCTCCTTCCTGGATGCGAGGGGTGGATGCGGGACGTAAATTTAATTCGGTTATCTGGTCTGTATTCATGGGACTAGTTATCTATTTTATTGTCAGATTAATTGCCAGAAAAAGAGTTGGTGCAACCATTCAACCATGGCTCAAAAAGATCAGTCTGGGTTTACTGGATGAGGTGTCTTATCGAGCTGTCGCTATTGGTTTTCCACTCTTTACCTTAGGTGGTTTGGTTTTTGCCTCCATCTGGGCACAAGAAGCCTGGGGTCGCTTTTGGGGGTGGGATCCAAAGGAAGTATGGGCGTTGGTCACCTGGTTCTTCTATGCAGCTTTCTTGCATTTACGATTATCACGAGGGTGGCATGGAGAAAAATCCGCATGGTTTGCGGCAGGTGGGTTTGCCATTATCATGTTCAATCTTATAGCGGTTAACTTAATAATTGCTGGGTTACATTCATATGCATAAAAGGAAAAAATTAATGATTTCTACACATAAAAGTGTTTACATTTGATCATTATCCAATTTATTCTAATGGGCCGGTGTTTTTATGACTATGATACTATAGTCGCAAAGATGTCGGCTCTATTCATTGTTGTTAATAAAAAAAGACCATATGTCCTTTTTTTAATTACTAATAGAAGCAAAACGCATAACCAACTATAATTTTCTTAAAATGTATTCTTGTTACAAGATATTTACAACATTAATAAATTATTACAAACCGTTAAAACACACACTTTCTGCAAATATAGATTTTAAATTAGGTAAGGATCCTTTTTTCGACAATAAGTGCTATTATGTGCCATCTGTTGAAACTAGACCGAAACCTAAGTCAGGAAAGAGTGGTTAATATTTGAAGAAGTTACTATTGATAATAACGACCGTAGTAATAATAAACCCATTATTTGGAACAAAAACTTTCGCTGATTCATTCTCCCCAACCGTATTGAGTGAAGCGGCGATTATGGTTGATGCAAAAACAGGCTCTGTTCTTTATCAAAAGAATGCCAATGATAAAATGTATCCAGCCAGTTTAACTAAAATTGCAACAGCTATTTACGCAATAGAAACAGGTAATCTGGATGATGTGGTTACTGTTAGTCTAAAGGCAAAGAATACGGAAGGGACCAAAGTTTATTTGGAAAAGGGAGAACAAGTCACGTTAAAGAAACTTCTACAGGGATTATTGATCAACTCGGGAAATGATGCAGGTGTAGCAATTGCAGAACATTTAAGTGGAAGTGTTGAGCAGTTTTCCGATGATATAAATGACTATTTAAAAAATGTAATTGGAGTACACAACACCCATTATGAAAATCCACACGGTTTATTTGACCCTGATCATGTAACAACAGCAGGGGATTTGGCAAAAATAACCCAATATGCGATGAAAAATGAAGTTTTTCGGGAAATATTTGGAACAAAAAAGCTGAACTGGGACGGTGAAACTTGGCAAACTACCCTTTATACACACCATAAGCTGCTTAGAGAGCGGCCATATAAGGGAGTTACAGGGGGAAAGACTGGTTTTATAGATCAATCCGGATTTAATTTGACTACAACAGCTGAGAGAAAAAATTTGAGTTTAATTGTGATCACATTAAATAGCAAACTACAATCTGTAGCTTACAATGATACTGTTAATCTACTGAACTATGGATTTAACAATTTTGAAACATCCTCTATTTTTAAAGGTATGACATTTACGATTAGGGGTCAAAAGTTCATTGTACCTAAGATGCTTTCCTATACCTATCGTCTCAATGGAGAAGTTAATAAAAAGCTGAAAAAGTAAAGCAAATAGGGTCCCTTCACGGACTTTTTTGAAGAGACCCTATTTGTTTCTCTACATCTTTAGATAAACATATGCTGGAAACGCTGGTACACATCCATTTGCTCCTGTTCCGATACACGTGGAGTAAAATCTCATCCCATTTGTTCCATAAATGTAGTGTACATTTCCATTATCTGAAATTGTTGTAAGCCCATTTCTACATGGATATGCCTAACATTTTGGTCTTTCATCATCAAAGCTGAAGAATAATTGTCATTCGACATAAACTCAGCTGTTGTGTGCGCCTCCAACGTGATCCATTTATTATCGGTTTCCCCGCGATACGCCATATGATTGGAGATATGGGACCTTACCGCATTAATAGTGTCTAAAGATGGTAGTTCAATATCACCATGATGGTATGGATTTATTAACGCCAGCATTGTGTTTACATGTACACGCATGGTGTTTGCTTGGAGTTGAATAATTTCTTTTAGTTTGTTAATCGTTACCTTATCCTGATACAATTCCAATTTATTTATGGCACCAATATGTGCTGTTATATGTTCGGCCATAATCCCAAGATCCACAGCGGGTAATCTAACCATTTGGTCACCTTCCTTATTTGAAAATGGGTTGGTTCATTATACCGTATGAAAAGGGGACAGATTTGTTGTGAAAGGTCCAGAATACTCTGTTTTATAACCATTGAATAAAGTTGTCTAAAGAGACTGAGACAAAATCCAGCGAATAGCATAAGATTGCAAATACATCATTTGCAACTTAGCTTGGTTAATTGTTTATTTAGGTAAGTCGTCGCAAAGCTCTACACTATCTATTGGGTGCCTTTGAATGCATATTAATTACATTCACTCTTTCTGTTGGTTTTTCTTTCTTTATAATATAATTCGTTCGCAAAAATATACGTAATTCAACGAACGTCCGTAAATGTTTTTATGATATTTGCGTACTCATAATTTTAATAATTTGGGAGGATTATAACCTGTTCGTAAATGTGTACTTTTATAAACGCATGGTGAGAACAAATTTTAGTCACTTCAAGATATTACTGATACAATAAGGTTAAACAATCGGTCCATTTAATGGAACAAGGGTAACTGTTATATTAAACTTGTTCCAGTATTTGATTTTGATAAAAAATAAGCCGTTCATTTTTGATTGAACAGATTTACCTAGTTATCCTTACTTTTATCCTTTTACCCTTAAAAGACGGAGAGCATTCAATATTACAATAATAGCAGCCCCAGTATCACTTAATACAGCCATCCAAAGCGTAAGTATTCCCGGGAATATAAGAACTAATGCTACTAATTTTATTACTAAGGAAAACCAGATATTTTGTTTAATAATCGCTAACGCTTTTTTACTTAACTTAACTGTATGGGGCAATTGTTCCAGATTATCTGCCATTAAGACTATATCTGCAGTTTCCATCGCTGTATCTGTCCCTGCACCACCCATTGCAATTCCTAAATCAGATGTAGCAAGTGCCGGTGCATCGTTGATGCCATCACCAACCATGGCAACCTTTTGACCTTCATTTTGTAATTGCTTAATTGCATTCACCTTATCTTCAGGCATTAGTTCTGCAAAATAGCGATTGATTTTCGTTTCGTTTGAAATGACTTTTGCCGTACCTTCGTTATCACCTGTTAGCATAACAAGCTGGTTAATGCCAACCTGCTGTAATTTATTTAACGCCTTGACAGTAGTTGTACGGATTGTATCAGCAACGGTAATAATACCCATTATCTCTTTGCCAGTACCGATGATCACTACCGTTTTCCCTTGACTTTGTATTTCGTCTACGATGGTAGTAACATTATCCAAAGATAAATTCATTTCTTCAAACAATTTTAGATTACCCGCATAATAAACTTCGCCATCAATTGTTGCTTGAACACCCTTACCAACTATGCTTTTAAATAACTCTCCGTTTTTAGGCTGATGCCCTTTATTTTTTGCATATTCTACAATCGTTTTTGCTATTGGGTGAGTGGAGTAATCTTCTAATGTTAATGCTATAGAAATTAACTTTTCTTTCGAAACGGTCAACACCTTTACATCAGAAACTTTTGGCTTTCCTTCTGTTAATGTACCTGTTTTATCAAATGCAATGGCATTGATAGCACCTGCTTTCTCCAGAAACGTTCCACCCTTTATTAGAACACCATTTTTTGCCGCGTTTCCGATAGCAGAAACAATGGCAACAGGAGTAGATATCACTAATGCGCAAGGGCAAGCTACTACTAATAAAGCAAGGCCTTTGTAAGCCCATTCTCCCCATGTACCAAAACCGAGAAAGGGTGGAACAACTATGACGGCTATGGCTAGCACAAAAACAATCGGCGTATAGATACCGGCAAATTTATCGATAAATGCCTGGGTAGGTGCCTTTTGTTCTTGGGCTTCTTCCACCAGATGAATAATATTGGATATGGTTGTATCCTCAACTAACTTGGTAACTTTTATTTCAATGGAACCACTTTCATTAATGGTACCAGCATAAATCGTGTCTCCAATTTGTTTATCAACTGGAATGGATTCACCTGTTATGGGTGCCTGATTCACACTTGTTTCGCCGTGAATTACTTCGCCATCCAATGGAATTCGCTCGCCAGGTTTAATGATCACAATCGAACCAACGGATACAGCTTCAACTGGCTTTTTAACTAATTCTGCACCAACTTTAACCCAGGCCTCTGATGGAGCCAGTTCCATTAGGTTGCTGATGGATTTTCTGGTTTGCTCAATCGACCTATTTTGTAGTGCATTACCTAATGCAAATAACCATAGAACAGTTGCACCTTCAAACCAGTCCCCAATGATAGCAGCCCCAATTGCTGCAGCCGACATAAGAACATTCATATCAAGTGAAAGGCTTTTTATTGAGAAATAGGCGCTTTTCACTGGTTTATAGCCATTGATAACGATTGCCACAGCATATAAAAAAGTTGACAGCAGAGGTGAGAGACCGTTATGAGAACCAACAAAACCAATCGCAATTAAAATACCAGATAGGGTAAATAATCCATATCCTTCTTTGTTTTTCTTCGTTTCAGCAGGTTTATTGTCCCGTGTAATGAGGGAAGCTTTATAACCAAGTTTCGATACTTCGGAAACAATCTCATCTACAGTATTTTCATGATTCACCTTCATTTTTCCAGTTGAAAAGTTGACACTAACATTGTTAACTGCCGGAATCGTATTTAAATGGTTCTCAATGCTTTTGGCACAACTACCACAGTCCATTCCGACTACATCGAACGCTCTCACATGCTTGTTTTGCTCAATCGGTTCGGCTGTATACCCCAATTTTTGTACAACATTTTCGATTTGGTCAAAAGCTTGGGTTTTATTGCCGACAACCTGTAATTTTGCTGTATTATAATTTACCTTTGCTTCTTGTATGTCGTCTAGTCCACTTACCCCTTTTTCAATTGTTAAAGCACAGGATGGGCAATCCATTCCGTTTATACGGTATTCAGCCTTTTTGCCTATCACGGGCGTTTGATTTTCCATTAGTACTTTGTCAATATTATTACTGCCAAAGCTTGATTTCTCTACACTTGTGTTTTCGTTTGTATCGTCTTCATCGTTACAACGACAGGATACTGATTCTTCCATTTCATTCACATCGTTACAGCAACAATGGCTGGTTTCTGTTATATTTATGGGATTCGTTTTTTCAGTCTGATTACTGCAGCATAAATCATTTTTTGTTTCCATTTCGTTCGTTCTAGGTTGACTATCACAACAGCCCTTATTATAGTCAATCGTTTTAGGGTCCTTCTCATTTGAACCACAACATTGATCAGCCATTTATTTCACCTCTTAATCTATATGATTTTCACAATAAGCAACATCATTTTGAACGTCCTCAAGCACTTCATCAAACATGGTTAATAAATCGCGTACCAGTTGATTGCGTACACGGTAATAAACATATTTTCCTTCTTGTCTCCCCACTATTAGCCCACATCCTTTCAAACACGCCAAATGCTGAGATATGTTGGACTGATTGCCTTTGAGGTTATCAACGATCTGTGAAACTGTTTTTTCATCTTCTTTTATGCATTCGAATATTTGAATTCTCGTTTTATGTGAAAAACCGTGCAAGAATTTCATCTTCGTATCCATATCAACGTTTAGCATTTTTATCCTCCTCGCATTAATTATTACTAATATGTTAATATCATATTAGTAATAATTAATATGTGTGTCAAACTAAATGGAACAATTATTTATATTCCAGATTAGACAAACGAGCGCCAGAATTTAGGAATATATGATGTGAAAATCATTTAAAATATTTTGGGTGAGGTGTATTTATGTTTCAGGTTATTGTTACAGCAGCAATTTTATATATAGCAACTGCTGTGGATTTATTAGTTTTATTACTAATATTTTTTGCGAAAGCTAAGACTAAAAAGCAATATATAGATATATATATTGGACAATATATAGGTTCTTTAACTCTAATTGCTATTAGCTTGTTTCTAGCGTATGTTTTAAACTTCGTTCCGGAAAAATGGATATTAGGTTTATTAGGTTTAATTCCAATATATTTCGGTCTTAAAGTAGCAATATTTAGTGATGATGATGAGGGGGAAGAGGTAGAAAGCCAGTTAGATAAAAAAGGTCTAAGTAAATTAGCTAAAACTGTGACCTTAATTACCATAGTTAGCTGTGGTGCAGACAACATAGGTTTATTTGTTCCTTATTTCCTTATGTTAAATATAAATGAATTAATTGTAACCATATTAGTTTTTGTGGTGCTTATTTTTGTGCTAGTATTTACTGCTCAAAAACTATCTAATATACCTGGTATAGGAGAAGTTGTAGAAAAGTTTAGTAGGTGGATTATGGCAACTGTTTATATCGTATTAGGTGTGTTTATCATTTACGAAAACGAAACAATACAAACCTTATTATCTTTTTTGAATTAGTATAGGGATGCTCTACAATTAACCTCCACCGATTTTTCGATGGAGGTTAATCATTTATTTGTATTTTTTATTTCATTATTTTTAATGATCATGATTATGCTCATGAGCTGAAGATTCCTGATCATATTGACACATCAGGGAATCTTCATGTGGATGATCATTGTTTTCCATTTGAATCGTTACATGACCAATACCTTTTTGATCCAATTCTTGTTCTATTGTCCGTAACATTTTTTGACTACTTTGAACAGATAAAGCTCCATCGACTACCGCATGACAAGACAGAGCATTTTGTCCACTAGTAATACTCCATACATGTAAATCATGTATATCTAATATACCAGGGACATTTTCTAAGGTTTGAATGATATCATCTAGATCAACATTTTTCGGGGTACCTTCCATTAATACATGAACAGCCTCTTTGGCAACCCGCCAACCGCTTATCAAAACAAGAATCGCCACAACAACACTTGCAAGTGGATCGGCCCAGCCCCAGCCAAAAAACATGATTAACAATGCAGCAACAATTGCACCCACAGACCCTAATAAGTCGCCTAATACATGAAGGAAGGCTGCCCGTAAGTTTAAGTTTTCTTTTGTATCACCTTCACGCATAAGCATCCATGCGACAAGTATATTTACCAACAAGCCAATAAAAGCGACTATTAACATTCCAGTGGACGCTACTTCAGGAGGATTCGTAAATCGATGATACGCTTCATAAAAAATATATAGCGCAATTACTATAAGGGTCACTCCGTTAAAAACAGCAGCTAATATTTCAAACCGCTTATATCCAAAGGTTTTACCGTAGTTGGCCGCTTTTTCCCCTAATGTAAAGGCCAATAGACCGACTCCCAGTGATATGGAATCACTTAACATATGCCCTGCATCAGATAATAAAGCAAGACTATTGGTAATGAATCCTCCTATCGCTTCAACAATCATATAGACCGTAATGATTATAAAACTTATCATTAATGCCTTTTTGTTTGCACCATGTGTATGGTTATGTCCATGTCCATGTTTGTGTCCCAATTTATAATACCTCCTGTATGTTATTTATATATATTTATATATGTTCATATAACGATATTGATGATATGAATAATTATTCCTTATTATAGGTTATGTGGTACTAGTTATGACAGGCGTGATCGATCGTCTGTTTTAACATATTCATCACATGTTCATCATCATGGGAATAAAACACTGTTGTACCTTCTCTTCGGAATTTTACTAACCGTAAATTTTTCAGGAACCGCAATTGATGGGAAACCGTTGATTGTCTTAGATGTAGCGTCTCAGCAATCCCGTTTACCGAATGTTCCTTATAAAAAAGCAAATGAAGAATCCGGATTCTTGTAGGATCACCTAATGCTTTAAATGTTTGTGATACAACAAATAATGTTTCATCATCTAAGTAATTATTATTTACTTCTTCAATTTCTTTTTTTTCATCCATTATCGTTCCCTCACTTTAGGTTTCAATTCAAAACATTATATATAATAATCAGTATTTATCTGCGTATATTAACATATGTTCATATTAATACATCATATTATCATTTGAATAAAGTGTCAAACAATATTCAATATCAACTCGTATATCGTTTTGATTGAATAAATTTCATAATTGCTTACTTTCGTTATTCACACGAACATTTTACCCACATTAAAATGTATTGTTCGTCAATTAGGTGCACAAATCCCGTTGATTGGAACGGCAGGCGGCGACCCTGGCGGGGAAGGCCTTGAGACCCCGCAGTGAGCGTAGCGAACGAGGAGGCTCAAGCCATGCTCGCTAAAAAGCGTCCGCCTGCTGTGGAAATCAATAGCTTCAGCGCATATTCTTATAGTCCGGATTTACATTTGAATTATGAAATTGACTCAGTTTTTAAACATAAAATAAACAAAGTCTTTTTAAGGAGCGATTGAATGAGTGCAGTATGGATAATTGGAGCGTTCGCTTCTGCTCTTGGAATTGGTGTTGGCGGTGGACTTGCTTGGATAATAAAAGGCTATCAACGTGGTCATGGTTTTATTTATTCATTATGTGCAGGTCTTATAATTGGCTTATTATTCTTTGAAATGATTCCGGAAAGTATTGAATTAGGCGGGTGGGTAATTTTAACCGTTGGAATAGCAACAGGCTTAGTGTTATTCCAATCCATTCATCTATTAATGGATAAAATTACAATTATCACTAATAGCCATCAAAAAGATATTTTCGTTCGATCGGGAGTACTTTTAACTATCAGTATAGCGATTCATAATTTCCCTGTTGGCATCGCGCTTGGACCAACAATTGGAACAAGTATTGGAAATTTCATGTTGACCACCCTAGTTCTACATAACATACCTGAAGGAATAATCATTTTCACGCCATTGTTTTTAGCTGGTTTCGGCATGCTTACTTGGATACTGTTCACAATAATTTTAGCAATCCCTATCGCGGCAGGGTCATTACTCAGTCAAGTGTTCGAGATTGGAATACCTTCTTTCATTGCATTCCTGATCAACATTGCCATAGCTATTATATTTATGGTTGCTATAAAAGAAATATTAGGAGAAGCAATTAAGAATTCGTCTATAGTTTATAGCGCATTTGTTGGTACATTTGGAGTTGGGATAATTTATATATATTTGACGTTTTTAAGTTAAAAATAGGGTGAATCATACAAAAAGGGACACCAACATTATTTTTTTACTTCGTTTTCTATAAGGCTTGGGGTCAGATATAGATATTCATGCCACATCTATTATTTTTAAGGTATGAAAAAACAGGATGTAAAAATCTATTGATTTCTACACATAAAAGTGTTCACACTGGATCCAATTCATTCTAATGGGCCGGTGTCTTTATGATCATGATACTAAAGTCGTGGAGGTTGAAAAGGTAGAAACGTTTAAGTAGACAGTTATTCGCGAAGTTAAAGAAGAAGTAGGCTTAACAACAGAAGTTGAAAACGTTGTTTCGGTTAACGAAGCCTTTTCTAAGGAAAAAGATCATCACCCTTTATTTATAATTCAAAGTAAAAATAATTCATGAAAATCCCTCAATTCAAAATGAAAATAAAATTTCTGAGATAAAATAGGTAGATTTTCAAACAGTAAATAAGTTAATGCCTAATAATCCCAGTGGAGTGAGTCTTCCTCTCCATACACTTTCCAATGTTAATATAACCTCTTTCTTGTTCAACAAATGGCGAATTTCCGGAATAAAGGATTTTCGTCGCGTATTGCGGAAGCGGGCCATTTTGCTAACAAAAGGGTGCTGGAAAAAATGCTAGAGGAATTGGGATAAAGGGGTTGAAAAGTGGATATTAAGGATGTGGTGATGCAATTACATGGCTTATTTTATTAGCCGTTCTTATCGTAGGTACTATAAAGGGTAAGCCAAAAACTATGGAAAAGTGTATTTTCTTTATTATCCCTAGTCTTTGTTTATGTTGACGACGACTCCACTTTGGAATAACAAGTCATTTGATTACGTTATAGATATAAGTTTGTTTTTGCCTTTTGTGTGAGGGTTATTAGGAGCCATATTTGGATGGTTCGGAATTAAAGGTAATGTAAGAATAAGTTTAATTGGTTTTGCTGGCGCTACCCCTGTTAGGAAATGCAAAAAAAGATCCCTCGTTAATGTGTATACATAGGGGATTTCACGCCTATGTAGCCCGCTCGAGGCAATAGCTTTTTTGCTCTCTTTCCTATATTCACTGCACTGTTAATATCTTTTTTAAGCATTGCACTGAAATTTCCTATCAATCTAGTCGGACCTTTTTGATTTTACTTAATAAACTTGATATAATGAATATATTGATTTACATGTGTAAAGTTTGTCATTTGTTTTTCTTTCAGGGAGAAATAATATGATAAAAAGCGTCATACTCTTTGTTAGAGAGATTCGCCCAATGTTTAACCTTACTACATGCTGTAAGGAAGATGTAGTTCTTTTACATCAAAAGAGCTCTTGAGATTCGTATAATAATTTTCAATTAAGGCTGATAGTTTTGTTGCTTAACAATCCTATTGGCTTTTTTTATATTAAAAACAGGAGGATTTACATGTCATTCCAAGAAGAATGTCGTAACAAAGATGATATTCTAAATCAGCTGCATACTCTTGATTATTATTGTAAGAAGGAGGATATTTCAGCAGAGTTAGTGATGATGGGTGGTTCGGCAATATTGACACTAATGGAATTGAACGGACAAAATTTCAGACCAACAATGGACATAGACATAAATATCATTAATACAATGAACAAAGAATCTTTTTATAAGCAATTAGAAAAAGTGAAAATTGATGTTGTAGGTGGAGTAATGGAAGTACCACCATTAGAGGATTTTGAATTTAGAAATACTAAAGATCAAAAATCTCTTTATGAATTAGAGGTTGGATTTGAAGCCATTCGCGTGTTTCTTCCTAACCTTGAACTACTCGCCTGCTGTAAAATATTTTCCACTCGTTTAAAGGATTTGCGTGACTTGGAAGAAATGTCTATTCTTGATAATTGTAATAAGGATAAATTATTAGGTATGGTGGAGGAATATAAACAAAACCTTCTAAATCCCGCCAATCCTGATTTAAATGTTCATCAGTTGGATCGCATTTTTGAACAAAAAGGAATATAATAAATACACAGTGGTAAAACTGAACAAAAGGAGCTGTTCAGGAATGGAGGAGTATGTACCGTTTGATGTGTTTTTAAATAAATTAAAGCAGGAGTATGAATATCATAAAGGTGGTTCATCCTACCGGCTGCAAACAGCAAAATTAGCTTTAGATACTGCTTTGAAGGAAAAAAAAGCAACACCTTTTTTAAAACCAGAAAAATCAAGGAAAATAGTGTCTATCCATTACCCTTTCCTTGATAAACATAGGAAAGATGACGTTACAAAAATGTTATGGATGGTTGCTAAAAGCATGTATTTAGAGCACACTACTCCAGATGAGGTAAAAGAATACGTCAAAAAAAAATCACAAAATAAAATTGTTTTAAAATAATATAAGATTATTAAAAGCTGATGGGTTACCTATTTACATAGGTTTACTATCGGTTTTTTATTTTAAAAAAACAAAAGGGGTGGTTTTTAAATGGATGGAAAAAACAAGGTAATCGGTGAGGATCGAATTGCTTGCGGCATGTGTCATTATGTATTTTCAAGATTTGGGACGACTGTCCGATATGTCGTTCAAAAAAGATAATGAAACAATTTGTGAGCAAATTTAAAGGCACAATGAATTTGGAAGAATTAGAACAAATAAAATATGAACTGTTTAGCAAAAGCCAAACCATCATGTTCACAAGTGATATGAATGCAGTTCAAAACGCTTATATAGAAAAATACAACAAATTTAATTAAACTAATTTCCTGACGAGGAGGATATCCATGAAACATACTGCTCATGACTGGTTAGAGCGATATTATCATTATGTATTGCTGTATACCAAGCTTGGATGTGAAGCAAAACAGTACCTTTTTGATCGAGGGATCAATGAAGAAATGATGAAAAAGTTTAAGTTAGGCTTTGCCCCTGGTGATGTGAAACCAACACTCGGCTTTTTAAAGGCTAAAGGATTTGAATTTAATGATTTAGTTCGAGATAAGGTGCTTTCACGATTTAAGAATGGAAAGCTAACTGATCCGTTTAAGAACCGTATCATTTTTCCTATTCAAAACTACGCCGGGCAAACCGTTGCCTTCGGTGGACGCACACTCAATTCAAGCAAAATCAAATACATCAATACTCCAGAAACAGATTATTTTATTAAAGGGGATAATGTATATGGCTTCCATTTAGCTAAAGAGGAAACTGAAAGGCAGGGATATGCAATCGTATTTGAGGGGTATTTTGATGCAATTACTGCCCATCAATATGGTATCCAGAACACTTTAGCAACACTTGGAACTGCATTAACTACAAAACAGGCATTACTAATTAAAAGCATTACTCCAAATGTTGTTATTGCATTTGACGGAGATGATGCCGGAGTGGAATCGAGTTTTAAAAGTGCATCTGTACTAAATCAAGTCGGTTGTAACGTGAAAATCGCACATTTAATCAACCAGTTAGATCCAGATGATTATATTAAAAGACAGGGTCATCAAAATTTCATGCGAGAAATCGCACTAGCGAAACCAATCACTGAAAGTTTTATAGACTTTAAAAGAAAAGGACACGATTTAACATGCCCTACTGGTCGATACGCTTACGCCTATGATGTTCTTAAGGAATTTTCAACCGATAATCCTAAAGAATTGAAACAAGTCCTAAAATCGCTAGGAATGACGTTAAACATACCGTTAAAAATTGTTGACGAAAATTTCGTAAAAGAGGGATGATGATGGATACATTTTCATTTTCCAGATTGTCACTTTATCAAACATGCCCGTATCGTTTCTACAGAAAATACGTAGATAAAGTTCCGGAACCAACCACGTTGCCATTAGCACTTGGTAAAGCTGTTCATAAAGCAATAGAGGATAAAATGAAAGGTGTAAGTCATTCAGAAGCTATTTTGAATGGGCTTGTTGAAGCGAAGTTCCATCCCGAAGTAAATATAGAGGAATTATCGAAGTTAACTAGTCGTGCGCCACTTCACAAAATTAAAGGTGAAACAGAAGTATATTTTAAAATCCCTTTATCTAATGAATCAAATACTCCTAAAATACAAGGCTTTATCGACGTTATAGATGGGAACCAAATTTTTGATTGGAAAACCAATCGGGTGCCCTATGATATAAAAGATACCTTTCAAATAGCTTTGTATGCATGGGCAATGAGCCAGGTTAAGGGAATACATGAAGTTACCGGTACACTTTTCTTTTTACGATTTCGGCGCAGAAATGCCTTTGTTTTTAGGCAACAGGAAATGGAACAAGCACGAGTCTGGGCGTACCGAACGGCAAAAGAAATACAGGGGAAACTGGATATAGTGAAAATGATACCAGAGTTAAGAGATGAGTTATTTCATTCAACTCCTTCCAGTTATTGTTCACACTGTCCATTGGCCATTGAATGCTTTAAAAAATTTAGTCCGATTGCAACAGTTATCTAAATGGGAGGATGTTAAAGTGATTAAAAAGTGAAGTCCTTTGATGATTTCATTATCTCAAATCACAGATTTTTCCAACGAGAAACCAATTAGAACCTTATAAATTTTAAAAATGAATAAAGCCCATCAACAATTTTCACCGATAGTTTATCACCCAAATTGTTAGTAGTGTCTAACAATTTGGGTTAGTTCATGTTCCAAGCTTTCAAAGAAACTTTAATGTGGAAGGAGGAGTTAAATGTCTGTTCGAACTGCTAAACCATTTGATAATGAAGAACTTTCTCCGGAATGGATTGCATTACTAAAAGAGGTAATAGATCGGGAATTGGTAAGGAAGATTTTTGCAAGCTTTCAGATGAAAAAATTAAAGAACGGGGAAATAATTCCTAGATAAAGCGTTAAAATAACTTACAAAACTCAAGGGAAAACTTATCCCATACTACAAGCTCGGTTTTAAAACCCGGAAGCTTAAACTGCTCTAACACATCGACTAACGGCTTATTGGATAATGCCTGTAGAAGTGGATACGATGATCTGACTAATGTGGTCTATTCAAATTCACGCACAAGATCTCCATTAATCATTGGAATTCCTAGCTGCTTTCATTCCCGATGCTAATATTCAAGAAATTGTACGTCAAAAATTGAATGCGCCAGTAGCGTTGAATCCCTTTGTGTGAAAGCAATTTTTGAAACTCCCCCTCAAGGGGCAAGCTGACTAATGCCAGTCGGATTCGAATGACTGTAGGTTCGCAGTCCTTCATTTCTGTTTTGAACAGCCTTCAAGATTGAGGTGGATCACATTACGTTTCTAATTACCCCAATTTTTTATACGATTCTATCAAGTCCATTTGATTTCACATGAATTTGCTGTTATAATGTATGTACTAAGTATTGTTTCTGATGTTTCTGTTTATTTATTCTAGATAAATGGAAAAAGCAAGATATACTCTAAACAAAGAGTCAGACTTGCCAAAGTAGATTTGACATATACACTTATGATGTATGTGGAGCGTATATAACGTTGAAAAGTGTTTCTATGTTTGAGCACATATATAAATTTATTAAAGCTGATAGTTTTACCCATTTTAGATGGGTTTACTGTCAGCTTTTTTTATTTCAAAAATAAAAAAAAGGAGAGTGTTTACTATGTCTTTTTAATCTTGAGACAGAGTGCTGTTCGTGATCCTCTAAGGTACAAAAAACTTGACTATAGGAATCGGTCCGTAACCGGGTTGAAAAAGAATCTGAAAATTAAAGAAGATCTATTATCGTTCTTATTGTACAAAGGATAAATTTATTTTGAAAAAAGAAAAAAGATAATGATGTTACAGGATTTTGATATGGATAACCTAATCGAACCTGTTTTTAAAAGACAAGCGAATCGCTTACTTACTAAGCGTTGAAACTTGTCTTTTTTATATTCTTACAATAAAAGGAGCTGATTTAAGATGAATTTGCAGAACCTTATGGACTATGTAAATCAAAAGGAGGTAAATAAATTCTTTATCTTTTATAAGGACAAAGAAGGAAAAACGGATAACATTTGTTTTCAAGACTATATTTTCTTCCGAATAGAGAAAAACAAAAAGGTGCGTTTTTTGAATCCGTTGCGAGTAGCTGATACACTCGCGAAAGTCAAAAGGCGTGAGTTAACGCTTGTTGGTGCCGGACACTATGTAAGGGCTGTTAACTTTGATAAACAATATAATTGGAAAGGAAAAATAAAATCATGGAAGATATCTTAAATGTAGTCATGACTACGAAGGAGGCAGTTGTTCTAGCCAATGAAATTGAAAGGGTAGAAAGTTCTCTAAAACTAATGAAGAAAAATCTCCAAAAATTTGTTGACGTAAACGGGGAAGTTCATACCAGTGATAAAATTTGGGGCTATTTCGAATCAGTTTCGTGGAAATTTGATGCAGATAGTTTGAAAAAAGTTGCAGAAGGAATGATTCTTGACGGCAGGAATCCGTGGGAATTATTAAATGTTACTACTGCTAACCTTAAAAAATTGGATTGGAAAGATGAAGTATTAGAGCAATATGGCGGTAAAAGAAATACTACCTCACGTTTTCAGGGTCGGAAAGCGTAATTGCCAAACTAAATTTCAAAAAGTGATATTCAAAATAGAAAGGCATTTCTCTACGCTAGAGATTTGCTTTTTTTTATTTAAAAAAGGGAGGATCCAAAATGGTAACGAAACAAGCAGAAATGTTTTCGTTTGTAGATAAGTCGCGAGAGGCAGTTTTTAGTTATGATGTATCAGGTTTATCGGAAAATGTTGATACAGCTGAATTAATTGGTACAATAATCGGAGAAAATGCGGATGATGTAACTTGTATGAAATTAAAAAGTATAGGCTTACGGAATCTAATGGAATACTCCATCAATGAACTAATGGATTTAGCTTTAGGCAAAAATGAAGCCATTCAATTACATGCTTCGTTTTTATTAACAAAAAGGCTGTTTCAAGAGAAAAAAGGAAAAAGCTGCATCATTCGTTCACCTAAAGATGCTGCTGATTGTCTGTATGATTTGAAGTATGAAAAACAGGAACATTTTGTTGCATTATTCCTTAATACTAAAAATGAGGTAGTAAAAAGAAAGACTATTTCTATTGGAAGTCTAAATGCAACAATTGTTCATCCTCGTGAAATTTTTCGTGAAGCAGTCAAAATTTCTGCTGCTTCGGTTATCGTAGGTCACAATCATCCAAGTAGTGACCCGTCGCCTTCTCAGGAAGATATACAGGTAACAAAGAGACTGACGGAATCTGGAAAAATGTTAGGAATAGAAGTGCTTGATCATATTATTATTGGTCAGGGATTTAAATCACTTAAAGAGCAAGGTTATATGTAAAAATAAAGGCATTTCTCTAACATGGGGATTTGCCTTCTTTTACATCAGAAAAAGGGAGGATTTGAAATGAGTAAAAAAGTTTATGAGCTCGTTACACAAAAGATTGTTGAAAAGTTAGAGGAAGGGGTTATTCCATGGAAAATGCCTTTTAAAAATTACAGAGCTATTAATTGGCAAACTCAAAAACCTTATCGTGGTATCAATACAATACTTCTTCAACCTGGGGAGTATGCCACATTCTCACAGATTAAAAAGTACAATGCTAAGGTGAAAAAAGGCGCAAAGAGTCATTTAGCTGTCTTTTGGAAATGGCTCGAAGTAGAAGATAAAGATGATGATGAAATGATCAAAAAGGTTCCATTCCTACGCTATTACAATGTGTTTGAAATTAATACGCAAGTTGATGGATTGGATAGTAAACGACCAACTGTGGCATATGAACATGATCCTATTGAAGCAGCAGAGCAGATCGTGACTGGCTATAAAAATCCGCCCAACATTACGTTTGAACCAACAGGTGCGTGGTACCGCAAGAGTCAAGATCGTGTAAATGTTCCTAACAAAAAGGAATTTGAAAGTATACAAGAATACTATTCAACTATTTTTCATGAATTAATTCATTCAACTGGTCATTCCAACAGATTAAGCCGTAAAGGAATTACCGAAAACCGTTTTGGTAGTGAAGGATATTCAAAAGAAGAATTAGTTGCTGAAATTGGTGCTAGTTTTCTTTGTAATATAGCCGGAATTGATAACGAAACCATTGATAACTCGACAAGTTACATCCAAAGTTGGCTGCAAGCGTTGAAAAACGATCACACAATGATTGTTTATGCCTCTCAGCAAGCTCAAAAAGCAAGCGACTATATTCTTGGAGAAGTCAATGAAGATAAGAAAATTGCTTAGTGTAACCGGATATTCTTTTACACGTGAAATATAAAATCTAAAAAGGATAGCCCTTTGGTAAGTGTCAAAGAGTGCAATCCCTTCTTTAGTTTCGCAAAAGGGTAAAGGAGGTTTAAGCTATGCAATGTATCTTCTGTAAAGGAAAAACAAAAGTGATTGATGTTCGAAAAAAAGATGGTAGGCACTATCGTAGGAGAGAATGTTTAGAATGTGGTGAGCGTTTTACCACGTATGAAGTCAATCAGATTCACTTGCTAAATGTGTTGGAAGATTACCTGCCAATGAGGTTAATAGATGAGATTTCAAATGTACTTGCTGTGGGTTATCCAGAGCAAGGAAGAAATGGGGACAGCTTAGAGTAGGAGCCTGCTCTTTTCTAATCTTAGAAGAGAGGGATCCTATGAAAAGGAACAATGAAAACATCAAACGAAAAAGAAGATTCCGTCGGTTTTTTTAAAACACAAAGAAAAAATAAACGAAGGGAGGAATTGCCCTCTGTATGTTTCAATACAGGGGCAAGTTCCCCTAATTGATTATACAAGGCAAAAAAATGAGTTGTCACAACCCAAAACTATGCCAAGAAAAACATAAAAGATGGAAAAGGAATCAACAAAAATTTATTCCTATTGGAGAAAGCGAACATGAATTGTATCGAAAGCATATTAAGGCAAATACCTATAAAGCTAGGGCTTCACATCACTCAAAGATTCGTGATTTCCAAAGAGCTGTAACAGAAAAAGACATTGCCGATGTCACATTTTGGGGATGGGTTATTGAAAGGAATATTTCAGCGGACACTCAAATGCCTATACTTGTCATTATGGGTTACACCGAAAAGCAAAGACCATTACATCTGGTTTATGAAGTAGTTAAAGAATATGAATGGACTCTTATCACTGTTTATACACCATTAGCTAAATTGCATAAATGGAATAATGATTTCACAGAGAGAATGTGTTTTTGTTAAGAATAATGATACAATGAAAGGATAGTCTTAAAGGAGTTGATCGCATGGCTTCAATAAAAGATAATCCTTTCTTATGTAATGTAATAAAAGAAGGGAAGAATTTAAAGATGATTCATGAATTAAAAGAGTTGCTTGAAAAAGAAGGATCAGTAAAGCATTGTAGCAGATGCGGAAATAAATTGGATGTAATTTATTCCCCTAAAACATTATATTATGATTATAATGGTGAAGAAAGGGAGCTTATCGTAAAGAACGCACCTTATCACAAATGTAAAACCTGTGATGATGACACAGAAAATTTGGTTCTTTATGGAGTTGTTAGACAATTACTTGAAAAAGAGTTGTTTTTTAAATTAAACAAACGAGAAGAAATTCCAAGTGAAGTGGATTTACTTGAAATCGCAAAATAAAATAAACAAAGAAATTGAAGATTTTATTTAAAAAGCATTGATTTGGTCTATTGCCAGAATTAATGCTTTTTTTGTATAGAAAATAAAAAGGAGAGATTTATAATGGAATTTCAAATTGAAAAAGGAATCTTTAATAATGCGATTAAAAAAGGTGCAGGCGCGGTTAGTACACGAGCTGTTGTTCCAGCTTTATCCGGTGTTCACCTAGTAGCTAACGAGGAAGGTATAATTATTACTGGAAGCGACTCTGACCTGTCAATCCGTACATTCATTCAAAATGACGAGATGGCTGGAGCAGAAATCTTAAACGCAGGGAGTATTATTCTTCCAGCAAAACAATTATCTAATATAGTACGTTCTATGCCGGATAATATTATTTCCGTTAAAATGCTGGATGGTCTTAAAGTAGAAATTTCATCTGGAAAATCAAAATTTACTCTTAATGGTATGGATGGTAATGAATATCCAAAACTGCCAGAAATTAAGGGAGAAAGCTTTCAGATTAAAGCAACCTATTTAAAAGAAATGATTGATAAGACGATATATGCTGTATCAAAAATTGATGCAAGACCGATAATTACTGGTGTCAATTTATTCGCACAAAATGGAAGAATTGCAATGGTTGCAACTGATTCACACCGTTTATCAAAGGTTGTTGGCGATGAAGTGGCGGGCGATATTCCTAATACTGTTACTCTTCCTGAGAAGACGCTAAAAGAATTGTCTTCGCTAATCAGTGATTCTAGTTATGTTACTGTGATGCAAAAAGACAATCAAATTGTATTTCAAACGGATGAATTTTATGTACTTTCTCGTGTGTTAGAGGGGAATTATCCGCAAACAGATCGGTTAATTCCAATGGATTATAAAACACTTTTAACGGCAGATAGAAGGCAATTACTTTCATCTATAGAGCGGTCTGCAATTTTAGCAACAGAAAACAACACGATTACATTAAAGGTGACAAATAAAAATAATGGGATTTTCGAGACTATTGAATTGTCCCATACCAATAGTGAGTTAGGTCAATCTAAAGAAGATATTATAGTGGAAAAAATTGAGGGGGAGGAAATTACAATTTCGTTTAACCCAAAATATATGATTGATGCTCTAAAACGTATTGATGAAGAAACAGTCGTTATTGAATTCAATGGTACAACACGCCCGTTTGTTATCAAACCATTGGAAAAACACGACTTTATCCAGCTGGCTTTACCAGTTCGGATTTATTAATATGTAAAAAGAAATTAAAACGATCAGGATATATCTGAAAAAATTAAAGGATAAATAGATAGTTTGTGCATTCTAACAGCGGGATAATTTGGTATTCATGCAAGCAAGCCCCTTCAATCAAGAGGGGCTTGCTTATTTTATGAACTAGCTGAAAACACTCGCGATTTTAATCATGAGCTGAATCGGCTTCGGATAGGGGATGGCTTATACCACGTTAACTACTGAACGGTGCGGTATTAGTGGTTGCTTATTTTCTTTTGCTTGCAGTTGGTATTAGTGAACTGTAAAGAGATTATTCAAGCAATGGACGCTTACCTGGAATAAGAATGCTTTATTTATTGGCTTTTCTTGCCCTTTAATGTAATAAGAGTCCAAGCCGAAATGGAGGTTTTTAGAATGGATATTCTATTGCCTATTGGTTAAGGAATTATTATAAATTTAAGGTATTCGGAATATATAGTGGAATTACTTTTTTTTTAGTTTAAAAACAACTAGTGTTTAAATCGGATTATCTGATGGGATATTAGGACAATCAATAGTATCATAAAAGTATCAATCACATACGAGTGATACGTTGGAAGAAAAATAAAAGAGTTCAATTTGTTTGACCGTGTACTATGGTACACAGTTTAAAATATTCATGGGGTGAAATAAGGTGATTTATCGCATTAGTGAGTTCGCAGATAAATGTGGAGTTAATAAAGAAACTATCAGATATTACGAGCGAAAAAATTTATTACAACAACCTCACCGAACGGATACTGGTTATCGAATATATTCATATGATGACGTTAAGCGTGTTGGGTTTATTAAACGAATGCAGGAACTTGGTTTTTCTTTAAGTGAGATTTATAAATTACTTGGCGTTGTAGATAAAGATGAAGTTCGTTGTCAAGATATGTTCGAATTTATTTCTAAAAAACAAAAGGAAGTTCAAAAGCAAATAGAGGATTTAAAACGAATTGAAACTATGTTAGATGACTTAAAACAACGATGTCCAGATGAAAAGCAATTACATTCGTGTCCAATAATAGAATCATTAACATGAGAGATTAACGAAGGGAGCTTTATTATGAATAAATTTAGAGTAAACATTCAAGGAATGACTTGTACGGGTTGTGAAAAACACGTAGAATCAGCACTTGAAAATATAGGTGCTAAAAATATTGAGTCTAGTTTTCGTCGTGGTGAAGCAGTATTTAAATTGCCCGATGATATTGAGGTTGAAAGTGCAAAAAAGGCGATTGATGAAGCAAATTACCAAGCCGGAGAAATTGAAGAAGTATCATTACAAGAAAACGTGGCATTAAGTAATGAAGACAATTATGACCTTCTTATTATTGGTTCTGGTGCTGCTGCTTTTTCTTCGGCAATTAAGGCTATTGAATACGGTGCAAAAGTTGTAATGATTGAGCGTGGAACGGTTGGGGGAACCTGTGTAAATATTGGCTGTGTTCCCTCAAAAACTCTTCTTAGTGCAGGGAAAATCAATTATTTATCAAAAGAAAACCCGTTTATAGGTTTACAAACATCTGCAGGAGAAGTGGATTTAGCTAGTTTAATCACGCAAAAGGATAAATTGGTGAGCGAACTTCGGAATCAAAAATATGTGGATTTAATTGATGAATATGGTATTGATTTAATTGAAGGTGAAGCAAAATTCGTTGATGCAAGTACGGTTGAGGTCAATGGGGTAAAGTTATCTGCAAAACGCTTTTTAATTGCAACAGGTGCAACTCCTTCGTTGCCCCAAATTTCAGGACTTAAAGAAATGGACTATTTAACTAGTACAACACTTCTTGAATTAAAGAAAATACCAAAACGATTAACAGTGATTGGTTCAGGATACATTGGAATGGAGCTTGGACAACTATTTCATCATTTGGGTTCAGAAATAACGCTTATGCAAAGAAGTGAGCGACTATTAAAAGAATATGATCCTGAGATTTCAGAGGCAGTTGAAAAAGCGTTAATTGAACAGGGTATAAACCTTGTCAAAGGGACAATTTTTGAGCGTGTTGAACAAAGTGGAGAGATAAAAAAGGTTTACGTAACAGTTGATGGCAGTAAAGAAGTCATTGAATCAGATCAGTTACTTGTTGCCACTGGAAGAAAACCAAATACGGATTCTTTAAATTTAAGTGCGGCAGGTGTTGAAATTGGAAAAAATAATGAAATCCTGATCAATGATTTTAGTCAAACAAGTAATGAAAAGATTTATGCAGCAGGAGATGTGACGTTAGGACCACAATTTGTATATGTTGCAGCCTATGAAGGTGGAATTGTTACTGATAATGCTATCGGTGGGTTAAACAAAAAAATAGATTTATCGGTAGTTCCTGCTGTTACGTTTACGAATCCAACGGTTGCAACGGTTGGTTTAACAGAAGAACAAGCAAAAGAGAAAGGATATAATGTGAAGACATCTGTATTACCTTTAGATGCTATTCCAAGAGCAATTGTAAACCGTGAAACAACCGGTGTATTTAAACTAGTAGCAGATGTAGAAACATTAAAAGTATTAGGGGTTCATATTGTATCTGGGAATGCAGGAGATGTCATCTATGCAGCATCATTAGCTGTTAAATTTGGCTTGACGATAGAAGATTTAACAGAAACCCTAGCACCATATTTAACAATGGCTGAAGGGCTAAAATTAGCTGCACTTACGTTCGATAAAGACGTTTCGAAATTATCTTGTTGTGCAGGCTAAAGGAACTTTTTTTACAACTCCCTATTCAAGTAAACCGGCTAACACCGTACTGAAGGGTACAGTAGTTTAGCAAGGTTTACAAAAGGATTTCATACACTATTTTCCGATCACCCATTATATAAATACTTTAAGGGATTTTCTAAGTGCATTAGTGGTCATAAAAAGAATTTAACGCTGATGATTTCGATATCAAATCTATATTTGATACCTTAACACCGCAGAGTAGTAAAGGATGAGCAATATGCCTGAAAAAATGACTGGCTGACCCTATAATATGATCGGGCGGTTTAGCTGAATAACATATTCTTTAACCGAGTCATTTTATTGAGTAAATTATGCTGAAAAGTAAGAGACAGGTTTCCAAGTAGAAAATAGGAGGGGATTCTATGCCACGTTGCACCAACTGTAATTACTCAACTTTCGCAGGCTGACAGGCATGTAAATCTTGATATAGTTAGGGAAACCCGCAACCCATTGTTGTAGTTGATTTTTGATCAACTATTGTATTTTTTTATTAGTATGTTTTAGGGTATCTTCAAGAAGCTCGATTAATTGCTGTAACGCTACAGCCCAATCAAGTTCATCTATTTCATCACATAACTCATAAAATATGCCACCTAGGGTTCGCTCATCCGTGCTGCAGCGATTTTGCCATGAAAGCAAGATATACCTTGTAAATACAATGGTTGTGTGACTGATTAACGCATCATAGGAACGACTTAGGAATTCCTTCTGAAGTTTCAAAAGGGATTTGGTTGTTTTGAAAAAGACTTCAACCAGCGCATGCCATAGAGACGAATGATTTCCTGTTCACTCAAAGTGCAGTCGGTACTCAAAATGGCAAGCCAATCGCTTTTTTTATTCCGATTGAGCACGAATACCACCTTAATCGGAACACCATTGGCTTGTATGGTATGGATGGAACGCAAAATGCCTTTTTTACCGTCACTTGGCTTAGCTAAACGATATAGCTGATCTAGGTTGACACGCTCTCCATCTACAACATAACGCTGCTTTAGTTTTTTAACCATACTGATCACATCAAGACCTTGTTCCGTGATCGTTTTTATCAATGGTTGTTGGGTAAACCATGAATCCATTAACACGTAAGAAGCATCAATCCCAATATTGAAGGCACGCTCAAGCATATTTGGAATTTGATCTGGTGCTGTTTGTAACGCATTTTGGCGGCGTTTGTAACCCGAAGTGCGTTTATCAACTGTTTCGGATATACCATTTATTTGGCATTTTCTTGTACTCAATAGAGAAAAGTCAATCGGCATGAAAGTTGCACCATCGGACCAGCCAAGGGTAAGCATGCGAAACGCATCTTTGTGATGCGTGATCAAAGCAACGAGCCAAAAGTTCGACATGTTTACTTCGATTTCGGTCATAGGATGAATCATCTAAAATGAATACTCTTGGGCGATTATGATGTGTAAGTTTTGAGACTTTGGCAATCGCGCAAGCAGCCAGCGAAAGCAGAAACCGTCGCCAATTGAACGTGGATTCATTCAAAAAGCGATAAACAGTATCTTTAGCTGGAACATCCGAAGATTTCCCGCTTTCAAGCATGCGAATCCAGTTTTTGTTTTCAAAGATTAAACAAAAGATCAATTTGAAAATATAAGCACAGGAAAAACCAAAAGACTTTGTAATACCTGCATTACGTAAGTGTTTTGACACGTTCAATTCTTTAAAAGTTGATTTCATTTCATTTGGTGGTTGCTTATTTTGACTGTTTTCCGCTATCATAACAGGAGCACCTCTTCTATTTTGGTAGTGATTCTACAAATCAACTATACCAAATGTTGAGGTGTTTTTTCATGTTTAAGCGTTATGTCAAGGAACATATTTCAAGGACTACAAGCACTTGCATGTCTTGATCTAGCTACGATTTTTCCGGTGCGAAAGTTGAGTAATTATAAATGGAAAGCCAAAGAAGTTTTGTCGCTCGGATTTTCAAAGAATGGAAAAAGCTGCCCTAATTGCGGGCATAAACAATATATTTCCGCTGAAACACAAAGATTATTTACACTAGGGTATCTAAGTCTTATATTCGTTCCACTTCTTCTTTTTCGTATAAAATTAAGTGATAAAGATGAACGCCTTTTTCAATAATCCTGACTGCATTAGCCTTTAATAAGGCGGGCGGCTTTAATGGAACAAAGAAATGTCCAGAAATTCATTATCAGGCCAGATAACAGGGAGGATTCAATGAAAATCAATCAATTCCTTATTCAATTTGCAACTTTAATGATTATAATATTTGGTGATAATTTTATTATTCTTATTTCTGGGCTGGAGAATCTTCAAATTATTGTGGCCTTAGCTGGCGTTATACTTCTTATTGCTTCACTAATTTGGAGAAAAACAACAAATAAATATTCCAGAATTTGGTGCAATTCCGTAATAAATATTATTCTGGAATTGGGCCAGATTCTTGAACAAGAGGTTAGAAAGAAGAGATTATGGATGTTTATCCTAGAACTAACAAGTCAGGTTAATTCAAGGGTAAATTGTTGAAAAGAATATTAATTACGATTATAATTCAAGTAATCAATAAAACACTTGAATAGATTTGGTGGTGATTCAAAATGCTAAATGAAAGAAATTTAAAAAATTTATTGTACCAAGAGTTTGCAAGGATAGGTAAAAGTCTTTCTAGTCCCAAACGCTTGGAGATTCTTGATCTTTTGTCTCAAGGACCAAAATCGGTGGAAGCATTATCGAAAGTAACAACTATGTCTGTGGCGAATGTATCACAACATCTACAAACCCTCTATAATTCCAGGATGGTAAAGTATCAAAAGAATGGTAACTATGTGATTTACGAATTAGCGGATACAGCTATTTTGGACTTTTTAAATTCCTTGCATACATTGTCAGAAAAACAGTTTGTAGAGGTTCAACAAATCAAACAAGAATTCTTAAATGCCAATCTTGGTATGGATGGGGTTTCACTTTCAGAACTTAAAGATCGAATGAAAAAAGGTGAAGTTTTATTGTTAGATGTCAGGCCGAAAGAAGAATATGAAAATGCTCATATTTCCGGTGCTGTTTCCATACCGGTTGAGGAATTAAGGGAAAAACTCTCCTCTTTACCAACCAACCGTGAAGTTGTTGCCTATTGCAGAGGACCATACTGTTTGATGTCGGTAGAAGCTGTAGAGCTCTTAAGAAGTAAAGGTATCAATGCCTATCGTTTAGAAAAAAGCGTTCAAGACTGGAATGAATTTCAAGACCATTTGAATTAAATTGAAATTATTAGCTTATGGATGTTGGCTGATAAGGTTATTACTTGTTAAGAGATAAATCTAGAGAAGAAGGTGTTGATGCTTACTATGGTTGGTGAAACGAATGATTCGGTACAAAGATATATAGATAATCCAGAAAAACAAAAACAATTATATAAACGTACATTAATCATTGTCGTTATCTCACAAATGTTTGGTGGGGCAGGATTAGCTGCTGGAATAACAGTTGGGGCATTACTTGCAGAACAAATGCTTGGCACAGATGCATTTGCAGGTCTTCCTGCTGCTTTATTTACTTTAGGATCAGCAGGAGCTGCATTAGCAGTAGGAAGACTTTCTAACCGTTATGGAAGACGTATGGGCTTAGCAACAGGATTTATAACAGGTGGCCTTGGAGCAGTAGGTGTTGTGCTTGCCGCTATCTTAAATAGTATGTTTTTATTATTCGCTTCTCTACTTGTATATGGTGCAGGTACTGCAACTAATTTACAAGCCCGTTATGCTGGTACAGACTTGGCAACGAACAAACAGCGAGGTACTGCTGTAAGTATAGCGATGGTCTCCACAACATTCGGTGCAGTTGCAGGTCCAAATTTAGTGGATGTGATGGGAAATTTCGCTCACTCTATTGGTGTTCCAGAACTCGCAGGACCATTTATCTTATCCGCAGCAGCATTTATATTGGCAGGTCTTGTGTTATTTGTCTTTTTACGTCCTGATCCATTCATTATCGCATTAAAAATTAATGCGAATAAGCAAAATACAGGATCTAATACGATATCGGAGAAGAATCAAATAAATAAAAAAGCAATAACAGTTGGCGCTATCATTATGGTGCTTACTCAAATTGTGATGCTTGCCATTATGACAATGACACCAGTTCACATGGGGAATCATGGTCACAGTTTACGTGCAATCGGACTTGTTATCGGCTTTCATATAGGTGCTATGTACCTTCCATCACTGTTTACAGGAATTCTTGTTGATAAGATTGGTCGTCCTGCCATGGCGATTGCTTCTGGAATTACATTGCTCGCCTCAGGTATCATAGCAGCGATTGCACCGGTAGATTCTTTATTTCTAATGATTCTTGCTCTTTCCTTACTTGGTATAGGCTGGAATTTTGGCTTGATAAGTGGTACAGCTTTAATTGTCGATTCAACAAAACCTTCAATTCGTGCTAAAACTCAAGGGACAGTGGATGTTTTTATTGCATTAGGAGGAGCTTCCGGTGGTGCCTTATCAGGAATGGTTGTTGCTGATTCCAGTTTTGAAATGTTATCACTTGCTGGAGGGATTTTGTCCTTAATAATTATTCCGTTTGTGATTTGGTCTATTGGCAGTAAAAATAAAGAAATGGAGGAGTCTTAAATGAAACAAATTACAGCAAAGGATTTAGAAAAAAAGATAAAAGCAGGGGAAAAGGTAAACATTATCGATGTTCGTGAAGCTGATGAAGTTGCAAAGGGTAAAATTACTGGAGCTAAACATATCCCATTAGGGAAAATTACAAATCGTTTAAATGAGTTTGATAAAAACGAACATTATTATATGGTATGTACGAAAGGCGCGAGAAGTGATAGTGTGACTGAACAATTAATACAAATGGGTTATAACGCAACGAATGTAGTTGATGGAATGTTGGGTTGGGAAGGTAATGTTAAATAATATAAGAAATATTTATTCCGCAAAACGGGCGCGATTCAGGAACAATTTAATTCATAAACGGACCAGTTAACGGAATACAAAGGGGTTGAAAAATTTAGATGAAATTTAAAGAGGATATTGAAATCGTGGAAAATGAACTCAAGTCCCTGTATAGTGATGTAGGTTGGACTGCTTTGATGATATGCCACGATTAATGAATGCTTTGCATCAGTCACTCTATGTATTAACAGCCTGGGATGAGTCGAAACTTATTGGCTTAATAATGCTTATTGGAGACGGACATACGGTTATTTATATTCAGGATATTTTGATATTGAAGGCATATCAAAATAACGAAGTAGGTTCTCAACTAATGAACAAGGTATTGGAGAAGTATCATGATGTGCGCCAGAAAGTGCTATTAACAGACGATGTTCCAGATGTGAGAACATTTTCAGCTACGGGTGCACTTAATGAACGAATAGTGCGCTCTTTGAAATCGGGCTAGATTTTGAAGCGATAATAAGTTTCTGTGTAACTCAATTTCTAAGGAAAGTTATATTCATCACTTTTTAGGGGGGATTTTTAAGTTGGCATAAGAATGGGTTCTAGAAGTAATAAATTTAATGGTATAATGGTATAAGTATATAAAGGCGGTGTTTAAATGAGTGTTAACCGTGAAGAACTAAAGCGGCTAATTGACTTTATTCACGAAGAAGATACGGCTGAGGTATATGACTTTATTGGTTATTTAAATATGAAACGGGATAGAGAAGCCATTGATGAAATGGAATTAGACCTTTTTTCCAAAGATAAAGAACTCATTCGTCAAGTACTGAAAAGTTGGGAAGATCGGGTAAATGGACGTATTTATGATCAAGAGCAGGGACTAAAGTACCTTCAGAACAAAATCAAGGAGTTTGAAGGTGAACAAAACTTATAATGCCTATTGGACACAAACCGCCCTTGATGAGTTGAGTCATATACTTGCTTATCCGCAGAAGTTAAGGAACGGATATATTTGGATGCTTATAAACGGCTGTCATATATGCCCATTTTAACTGCCAAACAAATACCCAGTGGAACTTTAAAGGATTATTGGGAAAGACTATTACAACCCCTTCCCCTTTTATCACTCATATACTCCTGGCTTCCCAAACAGTAAAAGGGTTTAGATACTTATAAAACTAATAATGTACCCACCTACAACACCTAATATAACAATAAGCCATGCAGGAACTTTCCAAATGTTTAGCAAAGCAAATAATATAACGCCTAAAGCAAAATCCGATGCATTTAGGATGGAACTTTTTATTACAGGGTCATAAAATGCAGCTAATAATATCCCAACAACACTGGCATTAACACCCATAAGAATTCCTTGGAAAGAAGCACGTTTACGCAACTCATTTAAAAATGGTAAAGCTGCTACAATAAATAAAAATGCCGGTAAAAATATTCCAATGATTGCTACTACAGCCCCTCCTATTCCTTCCATCATTGTTCCAAGGTAGCTGGAAAAAGTAAACAAAGGTCCGGGTACAGCTTGAGCCATTCCATAACCAGCTAAGAATGCATCAGGTGACAATAAGCCCTGTGGTACAATTTCACGTTCAATCATTGGTAATACTACGTGGCCTCCGCCAAAGACTAAAGAACCTACTCTGAAAAATGTATCAAATATGCTAACCAAAGGGTTATTCGTAAGCTTTGTTATGATCGGTAAAACAATGAGGGCGATAACCAGAATACTCAATGAAATTATTCCAGTTTTCTTTGAGATATTTACAGAAAAAGGTTTTACATTGGACTCCGCTTTGTCTTTAAAAAGTTTTAGACCAAATAATCCTGCTCCCAAAATAATTAGAATCTGCATCCATGCCGATGGATAAATTAACATAACAGACGCAGCCACAACAGCTATCGCGAGACGCGTTTTATCCGGTGTTAACTTCTTCCCTAATCCTATTAAAGCATGTAACACAACAGCTGCAGCTACAACCTTCAAGCTATGAATAAAACCTGCGTCTTCCAAGGAAAAGGTCTGATAAAGCATAGCGAATACTACTAGAACAATAATCGATGGCAATGTAAACCCTATCCACGATACTATTCCCCCTAAAAGGCCTCCACGCATCATACCTATTGATATTCCTACTTGGCTACTCGCAGGCCCCGGAAGAAATTGGCATAGTGCAATTATATCCGCGTAGGTTTTATCATCTAACCATCTCCTGCGATCAATATATTCATCTTTAAAGTAAGCTAGATGAGCAACAGGCCCACCAAACGATGTTAACCCCAATTTCGTGGAAGCCATTAGAATCTCCAAAAGAATCTGGAAATTGCCTTTATTGTTCATTTGTTTTTCCATGTTACCCTCTCTTTCTTATTTGATTTTTTTAAAGAGTTCATAAGCTTTTTTCCTAGCTTCACCAAGAACTAAATCACCTTTTTCAGTTATCGTATAATATTTCCTGATTTTCCCCTCCACGTTTCTGTCTTCTCTTATTAGAAGTCCATCAGACTCCATTGAATGCAGGATAGGGTAGAGAGTACCCGAACTGATACTGTAGCCGTGTTCCCTTAGCTCTTCTAACATCCATACACCGAAAATGGGATGTTCTTTCGCATGGTGTAATATGTGTATATGAATAAAACCAAGAAAAAGCTTCCGTAATACCTTGTCTTCCAATCTACCATCTCCTAAATAACGAATACCGATATTTAATATCATTATTGGATTTCGATATTGATAACATAACATATATTAAATTAGTTTTCAAGACTAAATAATTTAAGTTTACCTTTTTTCTCCGACTAAAACGGAATTATTTCACCCTAGGGGTCCTCTAGAAGGTTTTTCTATTGGTTTTTTTGAAAGAAGCAAATTTTAACCAGCACAAAAAGACATACGTTGTAGTATGTTTTTTCGAATTATTCAATTAATAAATTCAGAGTTGTAATGCTAGCTGTCGTGAACCTACTGGCTTCTCTATGTATTTAAAATGCCGGATGCCATGTTTATCTTTTTCTAATATGGCTTTCATTCCTGCTGAAAAACGATATAGAAACATCTTAATTTGATCCTTTGCTTTAATACCTTTTGCCCGTTCAATCACATCATGGAAAAATCCATTTTTCTTTTCTACTTTCAGTGTCATAAATGTTATCATAATGGAAACGAGTAAAAACATTCTTTTCAGTCTTGGCAATGTACGAACCCGAACATTTTCCAAGTCAAATTCCTGCTTTTGTACACGAAACATTTCTTCGATACGCCATCTAGTAATATAAGCTTTTAAGATAGACAGAACCTCTTCCTTTTTTTGAACCCGTTTATTTGTAAGCAGCACCATTGGCTCTTTTCCATATCCATACACGACAACCATCGTGAGCTTTTTTCCCTTTAGCGAAGGGATTTCTATAGTAAGATGAGAGACTTTCAAATCATAGACAGTTCCCTTTATTTCAGAACGAAAATTGATTTTCCCTTTCCTTCTGATCGCCAAATCATGTACAGAGAATTTTTTATTCTGATACAATAAATTCCGGTTTTTCTTTAACCGTATGATAAAGTTATTCTCCTGCTTGAGCACCTTTTTCATGACTTCTATATTGTCATATCCACGGTCCATAACGAAGGTTGCTTTTTTCCCTTTTACAATCCCATTCACGTAATCCAATCCCTTGTATGTTTCTTCATTTTCGCTGACAAATCCCTTTTCCGCGGAGGAGTACAGATGGGAATAAACCGAAATCGGATGCTTTGTCTTCGGCGCAACGGCAATCATGTTGGTTGTCCAATATCCATTGCCTATCTTTCCTGTTGAACCATCTCTCACTTGTCCAAGTGCTTCCATTTTACAGGCAGTAGATTTCACAATCTCGGAGTTATCCACTAAAATCAGATTATCTTCCTCTTGTAGAAAAGGTTTTATCATTTCCTCATAGTTCTCCAACAGCTCGGATGTTTCGTGAAATTCGTCTAGGCGATTGGACAGTCGCTTGACGGTTTGTATCGCATCAATGGGTTCTTCCAGAGCGCGTGCAATTTTTGTAAGCAAAACAGATCTGCCTTTTGCTAGTCCAAATAACATATCTAGGATAAAGTTTTTGTTGGGTTTTTGCAGCCCTTGGGCTAATTTGGACGCAAAATGAAAAATGGAACGTTTTGTGGTATAAATTGATTGGTTAAATGTGTTATGATTAGACATGAAGAGTCTCCTTTTTGTGTTCATATATTTTGTTTTAACCCAATAAAATTTTAACACATATAGGGAGGCTTTTTATTTTATTTTTCAATAAATAACGTACATTTTAAGCCAAAAAAGCTGAAATAGGCATCAAAAAGTTCATTTATCATTAGAACTTTTCGATGCCTGTTTTTTGTTAAAAGTCAATTATTATTTTTAGGTAAACTTAAATAAATAAGGACATTAACTTATTTTTATGATTGTGTATATATAGTCTTATCTTGGACATTATAAATCCAATTAAAGGGAGGTCTAAATGTGAAAAAAATAATTCCAATTCTCGTTTTGAGCCTGTTTTTGTTGCAACCAGCAGGTATGGCATATGGAGCAGAATCCCCTGAATGTCTTCATATAAAGAATCTGTTTGTTGATAATGCTAAGCAGGTGGACAATGTTTGTAAGGTGGAAATTAGTCGTAAAAACCTTAACGTCTCGTTGGAGGGAGAAAAGGTATCCCCAGAAATGCTTGAGCTTGCATTTGGTGCTAATTTTGAAAGGGTTGGAAATACATCCGTAGTTACGGGGGAATTTGCACTGTTTCCTAAAGAAGTAAACCCTGTAATTGATGCCTTTCGAAAAGGGGATATAGAAATTTCCGCACTGCATAACCATTGGTTCGAGCAACCAGAGGTTCTTTATCTTCATTTCCAAGGCTCGGGCGATCCCAAATCCCTTGCCGAAACTGTCAAATCCGCAATTGATGCCGCAACACAACAATCAGCAAGTTAAAGGATGAAAGATACAAGGGCAAAAACAATGAAAGATTGTTTTTGCCCTTGTCATTGATGTAACACCATAAAGTTTATATCATTAAAATTGAAAAAAGTTCGTGAAAAAATGTATTGAAGTAGTCAAGAAAATTGCCCCTAAATAAGGAGGGATCTTAATTTTCTTAATTTCATCGTTAAATGGAATATAAGTGTGTAGAGATCTGTTTCAGTAGGTTATAAGAAAATAAAGTTAACAATGTAATAAAAGAGTAATTTTCATACATAATCGTATTAATTCTTTCTTCACTTAAACTGAAAACATTGATTGTCTAATAAAAAGGCTTGTTATTCGCTGGAAACTAGGGACTATAATTAAAGATAAATATTTGTTATTGACTTTCTCTTCGTTTATGGTATATTAATCATGGAATATATAATTGATAATGATTATCATTATTAATTAGAAAGAGTTTTATATAAAAATTATAATTATTCTACATAATTATAATGGGGGAATTTTAATGGAAAAGATTTCGAAGCAAGCATATCGATTCGGTTTACTAGCGCTGATGTCGGCGGTATTAATTAGCCTACTTGCTGCGTGTGGATCCGATAATAGTGACGGTGAAGATGACGATTCTGAATCTGACACGCTAACAATCTATAACGGGCAGCATAAAGACGCGACTACCGCACTAATTAAAGCTTTCGAGAAAAAGACTGACATCAAGGTTGAAGAAAGAGATGGATCCAGTAATGAACTGGCCCATCAGGTTGTGGAAGAAGGCGACAAATCACCGGCTGATATCATCTATACCGAGGAATCCACTCCGTTGATCATGCTTGCTGAAAAAGGGATGCTCAGTAAAATTGACGATAAGGCACTCAAGCCGATCCCAGAGGAATACCGAGATGCTGATGGCAAATGGGTCGGACTCCTAGCGCGTTCTAGGGTTGTTGTCTACAATCCAGATTTGATTAAAGAATCAGATCTACCAACATCTGTCGTGGATCTAGAACAACCAAAGTGGAAGGATAAATTAGGCTTTGTTCCGACTAGTGGTGCATTTCAAGCGCAACTATCAGCTATGATAAAGCTAGATGGTAAAGAAGCAACAAAAACATGGTTAGAAGGCTTGAAGAAAAACGGCAAAACATACAAACATAATCAAAACGCCCTTGATGCTGTTGAGCGTGAAGAGATTCCATTCGCACTGATTAACAATTATTATTGGGACCGTCAGGCAAAGGAAAAAGGGGCAGACGCCATGAATTCCAAGCTATATTTCTTTGGTACCCATGATCTCGGGGATATGGTTACTGTTTCTGGTGCAGCTATTTTGAAATCGAGTCCAAACCAAGAAGCAGCACAAAAGTTCATGGAATTTGCTACAAGTGAAGAGGCACAGCAAATCTTAACAGACAAAAGCTCACAGTATCCTTTAAATCAAAAAGCTGATTCACATGGTTTGAAGCCATTCTCCGAACTGACACCGCCTAATGGCACCCTCGATTTAGGCGAATACAGCGATGGAAAAGCAGCCATTGAACTGCTTCAGGAAGTAGGTCTACTCTAATGATCCGTTCCAACCGGGGCATGCGTTTATTCGGGAAACATCATTCCCGACATAAACGCAGCCCTATATTGCTTTTACTCCCTGTTTTATTATTAGTCCTACTATCTTGTCTGCCAGTTTTATATATTACTCTACGGGCACAGGAGGCTGGTTGGAGTGAAGCAATACAGCTAATTTTTCGACCTCGGGTTTACAAATTATTAGTGAACACGTTGAAATTGGATGTTGCGGTTACCGTTTTAGGTGCACTAATCGGTGTCACAACGGCTTGGTTTATTGAACGAACCAACTTACCAGGCAAAAAAATATGGAATGCTTTGGTGACCTTACCGTTTGCAGTACCTGCATTCGTGAGTAGCTATAGCTGGATATCCATTTACCCTGGATTTGAAGGATTTGGCGGCGCTGTACTTATCCTGACATTATCCAGTTATCCATTAGTCCATTTGCCAGTTGCTGCTGCTTTAAGGGGAATGGATCCAGCCCTCGAAGAAACATCTCGATCGCTCGGTTACGGAAGAACAGCAACATTTTTCCGTGTAACATTGCCACAGCTGCGTCCGTCATTATTGGGGGGAGCCATTCTCATAGCATTACATATGCTTGCCGAGTTTGGGTCATTGGCATTTTTAAATTATGAAACGTTTACTACGGCTATTTTCGACCAATATAATGTAGTATTTGACAGTGCTTCAGCAGCCATGCTTACATTTGTATTGCTTATCTTGTGTCTGTTCATTTTAGGACTGGAAATGCTTATCCGCGGTACTTCCAAATATGCAGTCCCTCGAAAAGGTGCACCGGGAAAGCTGGAAGTGATCAAACTAGGTTGGAAAATGCCATTTACCTTGATTGGTTTTAGTGTATTAACTTTCTTTGCGGTTGGTATCCCACTTGGGACGATCACCTACTGGCTCGTTATCGGCAGTTCCGCTACCTTTATCTTTACAGAGGTGAGCACTGCCCTTTATGCGACACTGTCATTTGGCTTGGGCGGATCTGTATTAACCATTATTTTCGCATTGCCACTCGTCGTCCTTGCAATTCGTTACAGAGGTGCCTTTTCCGCTATGGCCGATCGATTACCGTACTTTATCCATAGCTTACCCGGACTGGTAATTGGCCTAACGCTGGTCTTTTTTGCGGTCCGATTTGTTTATCCTTTATACCAAACAACACCATTACTACTAATTGGTTATGCCATGCTTTATTTACCGCTTGCCCAGTCGTCCATCAGGGGGGCCATGGAGCAGGTCCCGAAACAATTGGAAGAAACAGCAGGATCATTGGGGAAACGTCCCCTTACCATCTTTTTTAAAGTTACATTGCCAATTATCTCACCAGGGGTAGGTGCGGGGCTAGCATTGGTTTTCCTTGAAGTAATGAAGGAACTAACGGCCACATTGCTTCTTCGACCCACAGGTATTGATACACTGGCCACTAAGATTTGGGAACATACGTCATCCGTAGAATATGCTGCTTCAGCACCGTATGCAGCATTACTTATTCTAATCTCCGGGTTACCTGTTTACTTATTAACGATGCGATCATTTACGCACCGAAAAAAAGAGGAATCATGATGAAGAAATTACAAATCAAGCACCTATCCAAAACGTTCAGGAACGTTCATGCATTACACGATATCCAACTGGATCTTGATGAAGGACAAATGCTAGCCGTACTTGGACCATCCGGTTGCGGGAAAACAACCCTTCTCCGTTGTATTGCGGGATTTGAAACACCAGATACCGGCACCATCACTATAAGTGGACGGACCGTTTATGATGGAACAACCATTGTAAAACCGGAAAAACGCTGGATAGGGTATGTACCACAAGAAGGTGTATTGTTCCCCCATTTGACGGTCGCACAAAACATTGCATTTGGCTTATCCGGGAAAGAAAAACGTTCTTATCGTATTGATGAAATGCTAGAGCTGGTTGGAATGGCCGGTCTTGGCGCCAGAATGCCACATGAGCTGTCTGGCGGTCAGCAGCAGCGAGTCGCATTGGCACGGGCACTTGCACCCTCTCCATCGTTAGTACTTTTGGATGAGCCTTTTAGTGCCCTGGATGCCGGTCTGCGGGCTACCCTTCGTGAAGACGTTAAAACAACCCTCAAGAAAATCGGTGCCACGGCAATCCTGGTAACCCACGATCAAGAAGAAGCTCTCTCAATGGCCGACCTTGTTGCTGTCATGCGTCAAGGATCATGTGTACAAACAACAGACCCTGTCTCACTTTATAAATATCCTGCAGATCTGCATGTTGCCAAATTTGTAGGAGAGGCAACGATACTTAAAGCGGAAGTGATTAATGGCAATATTAAAAGCTTGTTTGGAAACCTTCCAGTAGCATCAGGCTGTCCCACTGATTGTGCACTTGCCTCGATTATGATTCGTCCGGAACAATTTCTTATCGGAAAACCAAACAGTGAAATCGGTGGCCATGTCGTCAAGACAACCTTTTATGGTCATGATGCATTAGTTTATCTAAAACTGGATGAGCGATTTGGTGGAGATGAGGTACAAATTCGTGTCATGGGATCACCAGGATTTACGCCAGGAGAGTATGTGGGTTTGAAAATTGAAGGAGAGGTAATGGCATACTTAAACGAAGAGACGCTGGTATAACAAGGGGTAGTCCTAAAATGTAAGCATAAAAATGATCTGGTCACAAGATGTCGGAATATTGACGGAAAAGGGAATTCAAAAAATATAAAGACTATCATATTCATTAATTGTTGGGGGTAATTTATAATACCCTCTGCATTTGGTGCAATCTTTTAATATGATTAATTCTTTTGCGCTCCGTATGCCAAATTCTATAGCACATGGGAAAGAATTATCTGTGAAAAATGGCGATACAGAATAGGTGATTATAGAATTATCGCGCATATCAATGATGAGGCTATTATCATTTTAATTTTAGAAATAGGATATAGACGTAATATTTACGATTGAACCCCCTTATGATTTCAGTCATAAGGGGGTTCAATCAAGCCCTTTCTTGCGTCTGGCACGAATCAGTGTGCTCCTAGAAATACCCGCTTTGTCCTCTACCTGCCGATACCTATGCGTATCTTTTAGTTTGAGGGAAGTTCAATCTGTTCTTTTTATAAACCCTTGGCAGACCTTCCCTCGTTTCGCAATAGCTTTTCCTTCCTATCTACTCTCCACAATCATATCCCCTTCAAATTCAGCAAAAGCGAGCATCACATTAAAAATCAGTCATCCTGTTGGCGTATCTTCCACCAGCCCTATGTTTAAAACGTGTATTTTTACCTGTCATTTTTACAGCTATTTTGCTTTTACACTCACTTAAATAAAGCCTAACTCTCTCGTTCAAACGAAAAAGAGATTAGGAATTATTTCTTAAACGATCACATCTGTTATACGGGTTTTTATATAACTTTTTCTTGAATAACAAGATAAAGTATTCTCGGTTATCTACCTTCTTCAAATACACTTACTAGCAGAATTTCAAATCCATCTGACAACTTTTCTATCGTTTTTTTTTAAAAGAAATGAGCAATAAAACCACCCTTTTCATACATATTCTTTCCTCTGTCCAGGGCTTGCACAGAAATGGGCATCATTTGTATTTCAGGGAGTGTAAATGTTTAGGCAACCAGTTTTTTAAAACCCTTCTCACCTTTTGAGACTTATACACGATTGCCCGTATAAAATGATTGAATACTCTAAATAACTATCTTAAAATATAACAACTGAAGTGGTTGAAGCTGTACGTGGCAGTTTATTGTGTAAAATATCATTTGAAATAGGTGCAAAATAACTCCAAAAGTGACACCTATACGATTACAATTCTTTTCCAAGATATCAACGTTGATCGTTTTTGATATTTCTCACTGATTCCTTTCTATTCGGGTGGCCTTTTTTATTCACTGCATATTGGATTTTTCACGTTCTTTTGGAACGAAAGGAATCCGATTATAAATGTTAATGATTGTACGAGAAACCGGCTCCAAAAATGGACTGATTTTATAAATTAAGACACTTACCAATACGGCTACAACTATACTACCAAGTATATCAATCGGATAATGGTGACCTACATAAATACGGGATACACCAGTTAAAACTGCAAATAATAGCATACCTACACCTATTTTACGTTGACGTAAAAAAACAGCTAAGGCAAGCGAAAAAGCACCAGTTGTATGATCACTTGGGAATGACGCATCGGCAGCATGGTTAATTAAAACATTAACTGAATGTGTGACAAATGGGCGTGGTTCAAAATATATATAACTAATTATTAAGTTGAGAAATAGCCCTAAAAAGCCTGTAATAGTAGCAAAGAATATGGTTTTCTTATATTTTTCATTGCCAAAAATCCACATTAAAATAAAGGCTATTGCATATATAATTAACGATTTTTCACTAATAAATACCATAAAACCATCTAAAATGGGATGATGACCAGCAAGCTGACGGATTCCCTTAAACAATTCGTAATTCACTTATTTCTCCTCATTTCTTTCTATGTTTAATCTTAATGAAATGCCATGTCCTTTTTGTTTCAATATATTTTACCATAAACTTCATCAAAGTAAGTGTTTAATTTTAAACAAAATGACTTTGTTGTGTACACATAAAAAAGTTTTAATAATACTACTTAATTTTAAATAGATGCAAGTGATCATCGAACAGTGTAACAGATACTTAAATACAAAAACAGTGCATACCATATTTCTTGAATGCAATTGGAAACATGGAAGGGTGTTTTACAATGTGTGGTATCACCAAGGTTGTTTATAAAATACTAGTTAAATTTACTTTTGAACTATAAATGGTCAATTTAAAAAGTAAAGAAGGGCTCTTTATCCATCAGTAACACCTAAAAGGCTGATAACATACTTTATAAAAAACTGAACAGTAACGGAGGGGGGAAAATAAATTGTTTAACCATTCAAATACTGACATAGATCAAAGTTCTTATCAATTTGCACAGATGGGGCTTTCCGAACATTTAGAGACAACATCAGCAAACTACCCATCTTTATTTTATCACCGCTCATTAATGAATTCGCTACGAGAAGGAGGATATATTCTTTATGCTAGGCATGGCGAAGCAACTGTGGGGGAGGATCAACGAGTCATCAATTTTCAAGATTGTTCTACCCAACGAAATCTTTCCGAGGATGGAAGAAAGCAAGCCATCGCATATGGGGAGAAGCTTTACAATTTACGCATACCTGTTGGGTATCCGGTTCTCACTAGCCCTTTTTGCAGAGCCAGACAAACTGGGGAATTGGCTTTTGGAAAAAAGATTGTTCAAATTGACCCTTTTTGGTTTGAAATTTATAAGTTAAGCGGTAATGTGAGTGAGATGGAACAAGAAAGGATATTAAACTCCTTCAAATTAGCTTTGGAAATACAACCTTTACCGGGGTACAATCAAGTTATTATTGCTCATAGTTTTCCAGAAGAAATTGGTTTAGGCGAAATTCCGAACATGGGGACTGTAATTGTAAAACCTTATGGACCTGGGAACGGTTATGAAGTCATTGCTCGAATATCTTTAGAGGACTGGTGACACTAGAAGATTTTAAGTGTTAATTATCACCGGTGGCGTGGCTTACCTTTCTAACACTTAAGGTAAGTGGGTTCTTCAATAAGCTCCGCCATATGTTCCCATCTTTGGGCGTAGGGAAGAAATGTTCGAAAGTCGCTTGTCTCTATACCAGTACAAATATTTAATGGCCATATTGTTGAATAGTCCCATACCCTTTAATTCTCGCTAAAATTCAAAATGACAAAATGGATATAAAAGAAGTAAATTTCATATATTTTAATTATGATAAAGGAGCCTGTCAATATGTTGTCAAGCTCCAGAGCGATGGTGTTGAATTCTTTTGATTTACACCGTTAAGGTATCCTGGCCCGGTTTCCATTTCAAATAGTGGAGCCCGTTATCCTACCATACGTTTTGGTATAGATTATAAGCTATATTACAGGTGAAATAAGCACAGTGAAATGGAAATAAACTTTTAAGAATCCTTTAATGTATCAGCGGTTGTCCTTTACCTTAATCACGTGAATTTTCTTGGTAAAGCTGTCAAGTGAGTATGCACCTGCTCCCATGAAAAACAAGAAAATCGCTCCCAACAACATGGCATAATCCGTTCGTGCTTCGCGTGCCATCTCCCAAAAACCACCTTCAAATAAAATAGGAATTTTTGTGGTAGCAATGGCTACCAGCATGTCAATAATTAAGGGTATCGAGGCCAAGTGTGTTACTAAACCAAGTAAAATCAGTAGACCACAACCTACTTCAACTACCGCTACAAAGTAAGCAGTTGTTTCAGGCATCGGAATGCCAATATTGATGAAACGGCCTACCCCGCGTTCATCCGGAAAGAGGAATTTTTGAATTCCTTCCGACAAGAAAACCGAACCTACCAACAGGCGAATCAACAATGTAGTTCGCATAGACTTTTGATTATACAATAGAATCACCTCTCAATTTGATATTGATTAAACGTTTCACAGAGACAACATTTAGTATGGCTTGTCCCTATATGTTATTCATGATATTATCAAATTATGATAACGGATGGCGATATCGTTTAACGTTATTAGAACGTATTTTTTCATTATTTTCTAAAGGAGAAGGTGCTATGTTCACATTAAGAAAAGTAGCATATAAAAACATTCTACATATACCGAAACTTGACATTCCAACAGCACAAACGACTTGTGTTGTTGGGGAAAGTGGAAGTGGTAAATCGACTTTGTTGAAACTGCTGAATCATTTGATCAGCTGTGATGAAGGTAATATTCAGGTTAACGAAAAGCCGATCGAAAATTATAATCCGGTTGAACTAAGACGACAGGTGGTGATGTTACCACAAACGCCAGCTTTGTTTGGAGAATCTGTGAAAGAAAATTTGCTTATTGGTATGCGTTTTGCTGAAAAACAATCAGTAGACGATGAACAGCTAAATCAAGCGTTACAGGTGGTCCAATTGGATAAAGCGTTAGGGGAAAAAGCTGAACAGCTTTCTGGGGGTGAACAACAGCGTCTCGCTTTGGCACGGATTCTGTTGGTCGATTCACCTGTTTTTTTGTTGGATGAACCGACTTCAGCGCTTGATGAGGAACTGGAAGAGCTGGTGATGAAGCAGTTTTTTGATTCCATTAAAGGTCAAGAAAAGACCGTCGTGATCGTAACGCATTCCAACCAATTGGCCCGCCAATTTGCTGATCGTCTAGTTGACATCCAAACTTTTAAGGTGAAAGGAGATCCTTTAGGTGAATAAAAACATTATTGATCTTGGACTTTGGCAACTTGTTGCCGCCTATCTTTTTGTATTGGTGTTAGTCGTAATCGTTAAATTCCGGAAAATCCCGCGTGAAAAAGAAATTTTGATTGCCACATTACGGATGACGATTCAATTGGTCATGGTTGGCTATGTGTTAATGTACTTGTTTGAACACCCTCATCCATTATTGACCCTACTTGTTGTGACAATGATGGAAGGGTTTGCGGTTTATAATATATATAAACGGGTGAAGATGGATATTTCATGGGCTGTAAAAAAAATTATTGCTCTTTCTATGGTTATCGGCACTCTTGCCAGTTTGCTTTATTTTAATTTCATCGTCATCCAATTTTCACCGTGGTATGAACCCCGTTATTTTATCCCGATAGCAGGAATGATTATCGGAAATTCGATGACAGGCATCACCCTCGGTGTGAGTACGCTTGTCGAAGGGATGAAAACACAAAAGCATACGGTAGAGGCCGCTTTAATGCTGGGTGCTACCCCGAAAGCTGCCACGAAAAGGATCGTCAATCATGCATTCGATTCAGCGATTCTGCCAACAATCAATTCAATGGTTGGTATGGGGATTGTTTTTTTACCGGGAATGATGACCGGGCAAATTCTTTCAGGTATTTCCCCGCTTGTCGCCATTGAGTATCAGCTTGCGATTATGCTTGGCATTGCGGGAGCTGTATCATTCACCGTGATTCTGTTTGTACAACTTGGATACAAATCTTTCTTTAACAATCACAGTCAACTCATTGATTAAAACTTTCAATGAAAGTGGGGATCTTATGATACGCGAATTCTTTTTAGGTTTTATTAAAATTCATATTCTTTATCATGCCAATGTGGAACCAGTGTACGGGGCCTTTATGATGGAAGAGTTAGCAGGACACGGGTATGAAGTTAGCCCTGGTACCATTTATCCCACTCTTAATCGTTTAGAGCAAAGTGGCTATCTTGAAAAAGAGGAACGTTTAGAAGGGGGTAAAATCCGTAAATATTATACGATTACCGATAAAGGAAAGGAAGCTTTGGAAGAAGCCAAGTTAAAGATTAAAGAATTGATGAATGAAGTGATCGATTAAATTTTTGATGGGCAAATTCAAGAAGTAAAGCATGAAATAGGCAAAAGTTGTGGTTTCTAAAGTAAAGAGGCATAGCAAAACAAGCCATCTGATGATGACTTTTAAAAAAATTATGGGTAAAAGAATAGACAAGTTACCTCCGTCATAATGAATTTGGAGGTAATTACGCTAAAATTTGTTTAATAAAGTAATGTGGGGATCCATTTATTACCTTATTATATGCAGATATATTTCTTGTTATCAACATTCTAATGTCAGTGTCGGTTCACAGAGATATGTTTAAAATGCCAGATCGTCCAGCCTTTTAATAAAAGACCAATAGCTTCTGTTAATTCAGCTTCCGGTATCCCGCCGAATCCTAAAATAATTTTCGGCTGGGATTCATATTGACCTTCCATTACGTAAGAAGATAGTGGATAGATTTTAATATTAGCTTTCAGCGCCCTGTTTACCAGTTCTTCCTCACTCAGATTATTTTTTATTTTTAAGACAACATGAAACCCGGATAAATCACCGGCAACTTCTACTATTTCCTTGTAAGGTTTCAATAATTCCAATGTCTTTTCCATTTTTCTTCGATATACTTTTCTCATTCGGTTAAGGTGCTTTTCAAAATCGCCTTCTTTCATGAATTGCGCAAGAATATGCTGATCAATTCGGGACACGGAGCATTGAAAAAAAGATAATTTAACTTTATAAAACACCATCAATCGTTTTGGCAGTACCATATAACTTATACGGATTGAAGGAATCAGTGATTTTGAGAATGTTCCGAGATAAATGACTTTCTCATTGTAATCCATGCTTTGCAATGAGGGAATAGTTTTACCGACGTATCGAAACTCACTGTCATAATCATCTTCTATGATATAGCGATTTTTGTTGCCAAATGCCCAGTTTAATAGTTTAATTCTTCGATTTGCAGGAAGTACTGATCCATACGGAAAGTGATGTGAAGGTGTCACATAAACTAAATCAATTGATGAACTGTCAAGTGAATCTACCTTTATCCCCTTGTCATCGACCTTTAATGGATAAACCTTATTCGGATAGTTTTTTAGAATGCGTGATATGACATGATAACCTGGATCCTCTACACCATAAGTCGCTTTATGTCCCAGTACAAGAATGAACTGTTGCAGCAAGGTTTCCACCCCCGCACCGATAATGATATCATCAGGGGAGCAATGGACTCCCCGGGCTTGATACAAATAATTGGCAATTTCTTCACGTAAAACAAATTCCCCCTGTGGATCCCCCATTAGCAGCAAGGATTGATTCTCTTTAGTAATGATATTTTTTGCATATTTCCTCCATTTCATAAAGGGAAAATTTTCTGTGTCTATCTGACTAGGATGGAAATCATACCGTATTTTCTGTTCTGTCTGCTTGGTGTGATTTTTTATCAGAATGGGTTGTACATATTCCAGGTTCTCATTAGCCAAAACAAAATAACCCTTTCTTGCTATCCCTTCTATATACCCTTCTGCAACCAACTGTTCATATGATTGTTCTACCGTGTTTTGGCTTATTAATAGGAATTCGGATAGCTTACGCTTCGAGGGAAGCTTTGTTCCATAGGAAATACGTCCTTCCATTATTTCCGTTTTGATGCAGGCATATAATTGCTCATACAGCGGTATCCCATTTTCCCGGTCTAAGTTACAAGAGAACATATTCATATCAAAAACCTCCTAATCTGACCTTGTCAAAATATATGGAACTGACACTTTAAACAATACCAATTATTATTTATAATAAAATAAAATGCAAATTAATCAACTATTTTAATTGATTGGAGTGTTATATTTGGAAAATTTATCAGCAACAGAAGCAGTTAAAACTATGGAACAAATTAAAACTGGTGGCGTCATTATGGACGTTGTAAATGCTGAACAAGCTAAAATTGCTGAATCGAGCGGGGCTATTGCGGTTATGGCACTCGAACGTGTACCATCGGATATCCGAGCAGCAGGGGGGGTAGCCAGAATGGCGGATCCTCGCATTGTTAAGGAAGTAATGAACGTTGTCAATATCCCTGTCATGGCAAAAGTGCGTATTGGTCATATCGTGGAGGCGCGGGTTCTGGAGGGATTAGGTATTGATTTCATTGATGAAAGTGAAGTACTAACTCCAGCTGATGAGGAATTCCATATTTTAAAAAGTGATTTTACGGTTCCGTTTGTATGTGGATGCAGGGACTTGGGCGAAGCTGTAAGAAGAATTGGAGAAGGAGCCTCAATGCTTCGCACAAAAGGTGAGCCCGGCACTGGAAACATAGTGGAAGCTGTTCGTCATATGCGTAAAGTTCAGGCACAAGTCCGCAAAATTACATTGATGAAAGATGATGAACTGATGACAGAAGCAAAAAATCTTGGGGCATCTTATGAGATCCTAAAACAAATAAAAGATGAAGGAAAGTTGCCAGTAGTGAACTATGCTGCAGGTGGCGTTGCAACCCCATCAGATGCCGCATTAATGATGGAATTAGGGGCTGACGGCGTATTTGTAGGATCTGGAATATTCAAATCCGGGAATCCGGAGAAATTTGCTAAAGCGATCGTCCAGGCGACGGCCAATTATAACGACTATGAACTAATCGGCAAACTGTCCCAGGAACTCGGAATCGCGATGAAAGGGATTGAGATGTCCAGTTTGCGCCAGGAAGAAAGAATGCAGGAACGCGGATGGTAGAATTAGGGTTAAGTAGTCCCAAATCATGAATATATTTTTCTAGGTAAAAATTAATTTCGATAACTTTTCTGGTAGAAAAAGGTGCCTCGATGACTATTTGAAAACAACGAATGACCCGATCTATACAGCAGGAGATGTTATACTAAGCCCTCAATTTGTCTATGTTGCAGCAGCTTATCATGGAGAATTACGGTGGGGAATTCTATTGGGGAATTAACAAAAAGTTCAATTTAGAGTCATTCCAACAGTTACCTTTACCACTACCGCAATTGCAACTGTTGGTTTAACGGAGCAGCAGGCAAAAAAGAAGGGCTATGAAGTGAAAACTTCTGTTTTACCATTAGATGCTGTCCAAAAGCCTTGACGAATCGAGAAACAAAAAGCGTGTTTAAACTGGAGGTGGATGTGAAGACACTAATTAGAGGCTCATGTGATAGCAGTAAATGCAGGAGATGTGATTTATGCCGCGACATTAGCTGTTAAATTTGGTTTAACCATAGAGGATCTCCACGAAACTCTTACTCAATATTTAACAATGGCAGAAGGATTAAAATTATTTTCTCTAACATTTGATAAAGATGTATCAAATTGTCCTGTTGTGCCGGGTGATAAAAGTGGGGTTCTTATTGAACCCCTTTTTAATATGGACAAAAAGAGGGTTAATACCACCCGACTAGTTACCATGATTCATAAGGATACGTTATAATAACTATATTGATTAGTTTTTCAAGAAGGCGCTTCTATGATTTATGCAATTGTATTATTTATATTTGCAGGATTAGCCGAAATTGGTGGAGGCTATCTTATTTGGCTATGGCTAAGAGAAAATCAGCCGTTTTATTCGGGTATCTTTGGAGGTGTAGCCTTAGCTTTGTACGGAGTTATTGCTACATTTCAAAATTTCCCATCATTCGGTAGAGTTTATGCCGCATATGGAAGGGTTTTCATCGTTCTATCTGTGCTATGGGGGTGGGGTATTGATAAAAAAACTCCTGATTTATATGATTGGCTAGGTGCAGGTATCTGCTTAGTTGGTGTTTCAGTGATGTTACTTGCGCCACGGCAATAAACATTAGAATGATTATTAATATCTCTTAATATCAGAACAAAGGCGAAAAGCCCGTTTTTAGTCAGCCCTCCTTCCTATACGAACCGATGTTGACTTATCTATCGTATTGGAGGAGTTCGAAGTTTGCCAGAAGCTGGGCGCTGGAGCCGGACGTGGCTCATGTTAGTTGTTCAGTTACCTACAACTACAAAATTGTATAGTTTTCTAAGCAAGAACAAAGGTGATATGACATATCACTTGAACATATAATTAAATTGTTATATGTTAATATACAAATTATGTGGGAGGTGTATTGCTATGCTGAAAACAGTAATTGAATTGGAAAAAGCTGCAAAGATCCTAAAATTATTGGGTGATAAAACCCGCTTAACAATGATGAAAATACTTGACAGCCACGATTGTTGTGTTTGTGAATTTGTTGAGATTTTTAAAATAAGCCAACCATCCATTAGTCAACACCTTAGAAAACTGCGAGATGTTGGATTGGTTATAGAAGAACGAAAAGGGCAATGGATTTTTTACTCTATCAATAAAAATAATGAATATTATCCTTTTGTTCAGCAAATTATTCAACAAATACCAAGTCAAGATCAAAAACTTAAAGAATTAGTAGAAAAAGGCACACGAATTATTTGCTGGTAATTGGAGGGGAATATTTTGTCATTAACGCTTATACTTGCGATTTTGATTTTTATAGTAACACTTGTTTTAGTTATTTGGCAGCCAAAAGGGCTATCGATTGGATGGTCGGCAATTGGTGGAGCGATCCTTGCTTTAACAGTTGGTGTAGTTGGATTTAGTGATGTCATAGCAGTAACGGAAATCGTATGGAATGCAACCTTGGCATTTGTTGCCATTATTCTCATATCACTAATATTGGATGAAATTGGGCTGTTTGAGTGGGCGGCGCTTCATATGGCCAGAATAGCAAAAGGCAATGGCATAAAAATGTTTGTCTATATAAGTATTCTAGGTGCAATTGTAGCTGCCTTTTTTGCCAATGATGGTGCAGCGTTAATACTTACACCAATTGTACTTGCAATGGTCCGAAATCTAAATTTCAAAGAAAAAATGATTTTTCCATTTATTATGGCAAGTGGTTTTATGGCGGATACTACATCTTTACCATTTATAGTAAGTAACCTGGTTAATATTGTTTCAGCGGATTTCTTTGGAATTGGATTTGTGGAATATGCATCTAGAATGGTTATTCCGAACCTGTTTTCATTAGCTGCAACCATTACTGTACTATTAATTTACTTTCGAAAAAGTATCCCGAAATCATATGATGTATCTAAACTTGGTGAGCCTAAATCTGCCATTAAAGATCATAAAATGTTCCACACATCTTGGTATGTACTCGCGTTATTAGTTATTGGTTACTTTGTAAGTGAATTCATTAATCTTCCCGTTTCGATTATTGCGGGTGCCATAGCAATTTTCTTCATTTTAATGGCAAGAGGAAGTAAAGCAGTCGATACCCCAGCAGTCATTAAGGGAGCGCCTTGGAATATCGTATTTTTCTCCATCGGAATGTATGTAGTAGTGTATGGGTTGGGAAATGCTGGGCTTACGGATGCGTTAGCTACTGTAATTCAAGCGGCTGCAGAACAAGGCCTATTCATAGCTACGATTGTGATGGGTTTTATCGCGGCATTTCTATCTTCAATTATGAACAATATGCCAACGGTTATGATAGATGCTTTGGCGATTGCTGAAACCAGTACGTCTGGTGTGCTAAAAGAAGCACAAATTTATGCAAATGTTGTTGGATCTGACTTGGGACCAAAAATTACACCAATTGGTTCACTTGCGACCTTGGTATGGCTCCATGTTTTATCACGAAAAGGCGTAAAGATTTCATGGGGGACTTATTTTAAAACGGGAATCATGTTAACAATTCCAATCCTGTTAATCACTTTACTAGGATTATTCTTAACGTTATTGGTCTTATAGATCTAGTTATAGCAGGCCATCTTTAAAAAGTTTTATCAAAAGACGAAGAATAAAATAAAGGAGCATTAGGATGTCTGAAAAAGTAATCTATTTTCTTTGTACAGGGAACTCATGCCGTAGCCAAATAGCTGAAGGCTGGGCGAAACATTATCTTGGGGGCAGTTGTAAGGTTAGAAGTGCAGGGATTGAAGCGCACGGGCTCAACCCGAATGCCGTCAAAGCCATGAAGGAAGCCGGGATTGATATCTCTGACCAAAAATCAGAGGTTATTGATACAGAAATATTAAATAATGCTGATATGGTTGTTACACTTTGTGATGATGCTGAAGACAGATGTCCAATGACTCCACTTCATGTCAAAAGGGAACACTGGGGTTTTGACGATCCCGCAAAAGCAGAAGGAACGGACCAAGAAAAATGGGCAGTTTTTCAACGTGTACGAGATGAGATCGGGGAAAGAATAAGATGTTTTGCGAAAACTGGTGAATAAATTAGCTTTGAAAGAATCTCAGAGCTTTTCTAATTGTCACCATATAATCAAATAGTTATATATTAATGTAAAAAGGAGGATGGATAAAACCATGTTAGAATTTTCTGGACCAGATGTTTCAGTTTGTACTCTCTGCAAAATCTTTAGTAGAAGTTGTAGTAATTCTAAGAAATCAAGACAATTTTGAAGATAATTAAAGTATATAGAGGGAGGGATTAAAGAAAAATGAGTAAGTATCTTCAAAATAATATCATTGCAATATTTTTCATTGTGATTATCTCCTTATTTTTATTTGCCTATTGGCTTGATTTAAGCTTTGGATACGGACAAATACTTTTAATTCTAGCTGGAGGATATGGTATAGATCTTAACTTTAAAGCAATGAAAAAGGGGCAAGAACAAACGTAAACAATTTACAGCAATCGGGTACGCGCGACAAGTTCCGCTATAAACGCCACATGGCGTGAAATGCGGGGAATATTTAAGAATCAATTCCAACTTTACAACGGAGGATGGGAATGACGGAACCATGTTTCCCGAAACCATCCCGCCAACAAATCCTGCATGCGTCAAGGCTGACAGGTCTTGGGGTATGAAGCCAGGTGATTCGGCAGAACGAAGGCTGGAGCCACTCCTTGCGAAAAGGTATGCCAACGGATATGCCGCGCGGCTGAAAAACTAGGTATGGTGAGAATGTTCCTAACAGAAAGGAACTGACAAATCTCCGAATGTACAGGTCTAAAGATTGAACATAAGGAAACTTATGGGTCATCCAACGATGACGTGAGTGGTGTAAAGTAAAAATGCGCCCTCTGAAATACGCTATACCGAACCATGGCGGTATCCAGCTCACGGGCTTACAGGAGGCACCTACGTCTAGTATTGATAGCTACGTTGTAAGGGACTTGGAAAGTAAGGGGCGTTGTAACAAGGACTGTCATCCGAAACGTTTACTATAAGGCACATGCTGAAAAGTATTAATCCTTGCGAGGGTAGGGGTACGACTGATGAAGCTCCTGTAATGGGAGTGGAAGAACTGCCCCAAGTCTAGCGAATGGAACGGTGGTTTTCCAAGCGTGCATCGCACCGATCGGGTAGGAATGTGTGACTTTACATAGTGCGAGCTTCCAGGTTAGGTTCGGTAGCTCTTTCCTACTTGAAAGTAACGAGGAACTTATCATCTAGTACATATCGTTAGATGGAACGCGGAGTGCGGGGAAACTTGCACGCTCTGTGTGGAGCAGGGGAAAAGCCGGAGATAACTTCAAATGCTTACCTATTGCTAACGTTTGTCGCATTGTGAATATTACTTTTGGGGGTGTCAAAATGGGCAGAGATAGTGAAACTCCAGAAGAAAGACGGGAAAGAATGAGACAAAAGGAATTGATAGGGCCAGATTGTTTTATCAAAGCCAGATGTAATAATTACCAAATCTACAAAATAAAATACTGAAAAAGGAGGGATAAAATTGAGCAAGAACAGAGCAATCTTGGGTTCTGTTTCTGTATTAACAGCGGCAATAAGTTTTATCTTTTTTTAATAATAAGGGGACCCAATATAAATTTAACTTTGTTTGCGGGCGTGTTGACGGTGCTATCTATATTTGGAATTATCTTTGCTGTATTGTCCAGAAAAACTTGGTTTATCATAACAGGAATTTTACTGAACGGAGCTGTGTTAGTATTTGTCGGTTTAGTTTTATTTGCAGTAGGAATGAGTGAACGATGATATTCAGCTAACGGGCGCTTTGTTGAATAAAAAACAAAATATGAATTTTTAAAGCTAAAGGATCCTTACCAAATTCTCACGGGAAAAAGTCGATTACTTCAGCGTGTATACGCTTAAAAGTAATCGACTTTTCTATAAAAATTATTATTACACCGCATTCATTTTAAATTTTGTTTTCAACTTTCTTGAAATCAGAATGGAAATAAAAATGGACAATGTAGCAATAAAACAAGCGAAAATGAAAATGGCTTTGTATAAACCAATCCAAACAGCTCCAAAGCCAATACCTATGGTGGGCAATCCGACCCCAATATAAATGATTACATACAGCATGGATACAACGTCCCCACGACGACTTGCCGGAACGATTTCATTAACAAGTACCATGCTTCCCATAAAAGCAAGTCCCTGGCCTAATCCTGTAATAACGGTACTAAGACTTAACAGTGCAACAGACATAGCTGGCACTGCAAGTAAGGTTCCTGCTAGGCCAACGATTAATAAAATAAGCCCGGAAACCATGGACGAACGTGAAGACAATTTTTTGAACGTCAATTGGGTTATAGCTGAGGTTCCAAGCATAAGGAAGACGACACCGCCGGTGATAGCCAAATTATGAATACCCATTAAAGAAGAGACATAAGACGGCACAAGTGACATAAATAGAGCTGTCACGGACCATGCGGCGAAAGCAGTAGCAGCCCCGATTGCAAACGGTGTACGGATAGTTGACGGCACACTAGGTTTTTGAGGTCGCCAGGGTCCAGGTTGCTTTGATTTCACTGTTTCATCCATTAGCAAAATGGTAATCAGGCCTGGTACAAATAGAATTATATGTACGATATAAGGCAATACAATAGGCATGGGGCCATATTCGGCAAGTACTCCCCCAAGTATGGGTCCGATGGCTGTGCCGCCGGCTGTTGCAATCGAGGCAACAAGGGAAGCAGTTTTTCGGTTATCGGGGCGAAGCTCAACCAATGCAGCGGTTGCCGTTCCACTCATCATCCCTGCTGCCAAACCTTGCAGGCCGCGGGCAATGTATAACCATGCCAGACTGGAGGCCAATGCAAAAATAGCAGATCCCGCAGCTGAAATTAGTAGACCAATTAGCAACACTTTTTTCCTACCAAAACGGTCAGACAATTGCCCAAAAATTAATAGGGAAGGAATAAGAACCAAAGCATAAACAGCGAAAATTAGTGTTAGTATCCCTGATGAGAATCCCCATTGCTGTTGATAGACGTTGTATAAAGGTGATGGAATATTCGCCCCTACCATTAACATAAGAAGCGTATAACCCACTAGCCAAAAGCTTACGGCGTTTTTCTTACTCATCTGCGTTCACCCCACTTTGATGGTTTAGTTCAATAAAATGAATTAACTGAAGTTGTAGCCACCACACGAATGCCATCCACGCCAAGGTGACCAGATTTTTGCAATTTGTCGGACTTCATCTTCAGTGGCTCTTCTCTCCAGTTTATAGGAATGACCAATAATATCTTGTAAACCAAGGTCACCGGCCGGAATGACATCTTTAAACCCAAGACCTCTCATTAAAACATACTCTGCTGTCCAACGACCTAATCCTTCAAATTGCATGAGTGATTGACAGGCTTCGTCCGAGGGCAAATGTGTTAATGCCGTAAAGTCAATATCGCCGTTAGCCACGGCTGTTGAAGCAGCAACTAGATATTTAGCTTTCAGCCGGCTGAATTGATTTTCATAGAGTTTTTTTTCACCAAGTTCAATAATTTGTTCTGGTTTTGGAAAAATCGGATAAAGTCTTCCTTCAAACTCGAAAGTGTCTCCACAGAGATTCAGCAATCTTATATTTAAATTTTTTGCAAATGTGGTGTTTATTTGCTGACCTAGAATCGCCCAAATAAGAGCTTCAAATGGATCTCCGATTAATACCGGCCGCAGACCGGGATAAGAGCGCAGAAGTTTACCAAGTATAGGATCTTTTAAGATTAGGATATGGAATGGTTCAGGATCCACTGTTAAAGAGAATATTCGTTTAAGAATCTTAACAGCATGATTTAGGATTGTGGAATCTACCCGTTCACCAATAACTTCCACCTTCAGTTTTGCTTGATGAATTGTTCCTTCTTGGATCATTCGAACCAGGAAGGGCTGTCCTGCAATAGTAAAGACGCGTTGGTATCCTTGATTATCAATACATTCAACAATGGAAGAAGGTGATGTTCGCAGATACGCAAGTGCTTGACCAAATGCGTATGGTTGAGCTGGCATAATTTCCGTTTGTATCTTTTGCATAAAGTGACCTCCTCAGCGAATATAAGATTTTTAGAGAGTTATTACATTAATATTGTAGTACCAAAAAGATTCAATCCTTATCGAAATGTGAATGTTTTTCAGTTTAGAAAGGTTTTGTATTTATTTCATTAAGTCTACAACTTTGCTGTAGGGCATAACATCATCCATCATATGTCGGAAACTTCGCTGATTCGTGATTTCTTCACTAATGGTTTTCAGTAAGGTTACCGTTGCTCTAAAAGGACCAGACCCACAACTAAGCCTTTTAATTCCGAAGCTCGCTAGTTCCGCAAAAGAAGGCATCTTCGGACTAGCCAAAAGGTTAATAGGAGAAGAGATTTCTTCCCTAAGATGAGAAATGATCTTCGGATCATGTAACCCTGGAACAAAAATACAATCTGCTCCAGCGTCCTCAAATGCCTTTGCTCGTTTAATGGTTTCATGAAGCCGTGTCGAAGCGTCTCCAATGTTGAACCAGTAGGTATCTGTGCGCGCATTAATAAATATGGAGGTGTCCTTCGTATCGTTTGATAGTTCTCTTATTGCTGCAATTCTTTCTTTTTGATAGAAAAGGTCATATAGTGGTTGGCTGTGATCTCCAGTTCCATCTTCAATATTGATTCCGACAGCCCCGGTATCTATAACTTTTCTTACCGTTTCCAAGACTTCTTCGATTGTCTTTCCATACCCTGCTTCAATATCTGCAGTAACAGGTATATTTACAGAGTCGGCGATTGACTTAATGACTTCTATCATTTTATCCGCAGGTATATTTTGGCCGTCCGTATATCCTAATGAGACGGAAATACCAGCGCTGGTCGTCCCAATAGCTTCAAATCCACATTCTTCAAATACCCTTGCACTTATGACATCCCAGGCGTTTGGAAGAACAAAAGTTGATGATCGTTGATGAAGCTGATGAAATTGCTGTGCTTTCAAAGATTGTTTTCCTAGACTCATAAAAATACCCCATTTCATGTATTAGATTTGGTTACTATTTGATTCAGGATTATTGTATCATGGGGATAATTCAACTATAATCGAAATATGAAATACAAACAAAAGGGTGAGATTAAAGATGGGTTCAAATCCAAATATTGCCGAAGTTGCTTCTCTTCTCGTTGAACCTTCAAGAGCGTCTATTTTAACCAGTTTAATGGATGATCGCTTTCATACAGCAAGTGAATTGGCCTATATGGCAGCCATCAAGCCACAGACAGCCAGTTTTCATCTTGCAAAGTTAGTAGAAGGAAATCTTGTTATCGTTGAAAAACATGGCCGGCATCGTTATTTCCATCTTGCCAATCAAGAGATAGCGAGTATATTGGAATCATTCCTTGCCGTATCACGACCCGGGGAGATAAAATCGTTAAATCAATCAATAGAAAATAAAGCGATAAGGAAAGCCAGGACCTGTTATGACCACTTGGCTGGCCAGTTAGGTGTGGCATTGACCAACTCTATGGTGAATATGGGTTATTTAAAAGACGGGAAAAAAGAGTTTACGGTGACTCCCAATGGAGTGGAGTTTTTTCATGATTTCGGGTTGAATCTCGAAGATCTGAGGAAAAAACGCCGTTCGTTCTCCCGGGCATGTTTGGACTGGAGTGAACGGAATCACCATCTTGCTGGGTCTTTAGGGCAGGCTATTACTTCGCAACTTCTTGAATTAAACTGGATAGATCGAAAACCAGCTAGTCGAGCTGTAACCATTACTGAAAAAGGTTGTGAGGAATTTAGGAGACATTTTAACCTAGAAATCTAAAATTTCCACCTTTGAATTTAGGTAATACCAAATAAATTAGATTTGTCTTTATACCGCAAACGGGCGCTTTTGTATAACAAGAAATGCGTCCTTTAAATAATCGCAATTGTTGTTGGGTATCGGATAATGTAAGTTACCACAAGGGGGCTATACAAATGAAATATACAATTCAATACCTAGTATCATTGGTTCTATTGGTATTTTCGACATTGGTAACTTGGTATGAAGGAAGTGCAATAAGGGAAGACCCGTGGAACTGGAAATACACTGCTTTTTTTTCAAAGATGTTTAATGGGGAAGTTGCAAATAGTTCCGATATATCCCAGCTGGACCATTTTATATACGCAGCCAAGTATAGTCCCATATACCCCACCCTGATGTATTAAGCTTATCCTATATAATAATTTTAAGTGGATACTTACTGTTAAAAAGTAACACAAGAAAAATAATAACGTTTTTTCTGTCAGTTTGTGTATTTTACGTCCTTTGTGGAATAGCGATATCTGATTCATCAACAATAGGAGGAAAATATTTTTCTGCGACCTTCCTAACAATTGGATTTATCAATTTAGTTCTAGCAGTTCTGTACTTTTGAAGACGAGGAATGGAACTAGCAAAATAGAGAATTTTACGTTGTTCCATTAAAGGGCGCGTTTGATTAACAAGCGATTGCGTCCATATCGTACAATTGTTGAATAAGGGTGGGGTTCTGACAAACTTCTGAATGTAAGGGTCTAAATATTCAACGTAGTGTAAAGCTATGTCCCAACTAACGTTGGGGCGGGTGGTGTAAAGTAAAACTGCGCCCTCTGAAATACGCTATACCGAACAATGGCGGTATCAAGCTCGCAGGTTTAAAGGAAGCACCTACGTCTGGAATGGATAGCTACGTTGTAAGGTACTTGGGAAGTAAGGAACGTTGAAATAAGGACTGTCATCTGAAACGTTTGTAATAAGGCGAAAGCTGAAATACATTTATCCTTGCGAAGGTAGGGGTACGACTGACGAATCTCCTGTAATGGGAGTGGAGGAACAGCCCCAAGTCTAGCGAATTAGAACGATTATTTTCTTCACGTGAATGACACCGATCGGGTAGGAATGTGGGAACGTCACTCTTTGGGAGGGATGCCACAGTGTCAACTTTGAGGTATTGGGATTACTACGATATGACGGAAAACTTTACAGATTTACACAAAAGAGCTAGTAACAATGAGTCAATCAACCATTTATATGAAATGATTACGTCACGAAAGAATATTTTACTAGCTTATCGGATGGTCAAGTCCAATAAAGGGTCAAAAACATCTGGTACAGATGGAAAAACCATCAAAGATATCAAAAGGCTTACGGAAAATGAATTAGTGAAAGCAATCCAAACAAAACTAAAAAACTATCAACCTAAGAAGGTCAGAAGAAAATGGAATGAAAAGGAAAACGGTAAATTAAGACCACTTGGAATTCCATGTATTCTCGACCGTATCATTCAACAGTGTTTTAAACAAGTTCTTGAGCCAATCGTTGAAGCCCACTTTTATAAACATAGCTATGGATTCAGACCGTTACGGTCTACCCATCACGCTATGGCAAGAGTACAATCCTTAATCAATCAATCGCAGCTCCATTATGTTGTCGATGTTGATATCAAGGGGTTTTTCGATAATGTTAATCATACACTTCTTATCAAACAACTATGGAATTTAGGTATCCATGATAGAAAGTATTAGCTTGTATATCTAGATGCTGAAAGCTGAAATTGATAAAGAAGGGGTGCCGTCTAAGGGTGTACCCCAGGGTGGTATTTTATCAACAATATTATCGAACGTTGTATTAAACGATTTAGACCAGTGGGTTGTTGGTCAATGGGAGTTTTTCCCCCTCTCGAAAAACTATAAATCAAAAGTTGGAGAAAGATATGCGAAGAAACGTACCAACCTCAAAGAAGGCTACCTCGTCCGCTATGCGGACGACTTCAAAATTCTCTGTCGAGATGGAAAAACAGCCCAAAAGTGGTATCATGCAGCCAGATTATATATTAAAGAACGTTTAAAACTAGATATCTCACCTGAAAAATCGCAGATTGTAAATCTGCGAAAAAGAAAATCAGAGTTCTTAGGGTTTACCATTAAAGCAAATGTGAAGAAGGGTAAAAGAGTTGCTCACACAGGCATTAAACACAAGAAACGAGAGAAACTTAAAGAACAAGCTAAAATGCACATCCGCAGGATGAAGGACTCTCCTACAATCCAAAACGCTTTACGCTTTAACAGTTTTGTTTTAGGTATTCATAACTATTTTAACCGTGCCACACATGTCAATCCAGAGTTCTCGCGTCTTGCCTATGACCTAAAAGCCTTTCTGTATAATCGCCTTCGTTCTGTTGGGAAATATGGACATCCAATCAACCCGACTTCAACCTACAAGAAGTTTTATAGTACAGGGTTTAAAACGTTTGAAATTGCTTCTGTACACTTATTTCCGATAGGAAATGTTAAAACAGTTAATGCAATGAACTTTAGTCCAATACTATCTCTTTTCACAGAAGAAGGCAGAAAGAAAATTTACGATAAATTAAAGCCAAATGTTGAACTTGAAATCAGCGTACTAATGAAGGCAAACCTTCCTGATAGAACAGTTGAATACATGGATAACCGCATTAGTTGTTTTAGTATGAAGATGGGCAAATGTGAAATCACAGGTTGGGATTTAACTGCTTATGAAGTTCACTGCCATCATTATACACCCAAACATCTTGGAGGAACGGATAGGTTCAACAATCTTCGTATCCTTCATAAGGACATACATCGGCTTGTACATCGTAAAGATAGTGAAATAATTGCAGTAGAAACACAAAAATTCGGGTTAAACAGCTCAATAATAAAGAAACTAAACCAATACCGAATGGAGTGCGGGCTTGAAAAGGTAGAATAATCTCACGTCTAAAAGTAACGAAGAACTTATAATTTATTATACATCGGTAGATGGACCGCCGAATGCTGGGAAACTGGCACGTTCGGTGCGGAGCAGGGGAAAAGCTGGAGATGATTTCAAAGGCTTACCTATTGCTAACAATTCTGGAACTAGGATTTCGTTCAGCAATAGGGCCAGTTGGAGGTAATTATTATGAATTCACTTAATGTTTTTCTTGTTATATTGTCAATCGCAGGGTTATTACTATTTATTTTTGGTTTTCAAAAGAAATCCCAATTATCTATTTTATTTGGTGGAATGGCTTTCCTTGCACCTATATTTTACTTTATTGGGTGGACTGTCTTTTTATCTCTAGTTCCTGTGATTGCATTAGCAATTTCGTTTTTAGAAAAGAAAAAGGTACGCTCTAATTAATATTTTGATTGCCGCAATCGGAGTGCGATAACGGCATAAAAAATGCGCCCTTTTTTCAGAAACAGGCTATTTAATGGAATAACGAATCCTAATTTCTCAGTATTGAGAATTAGGATTTTTATATTGGAATTATTTAAAAGTTCCATTTTGATCGAACTTTATTTTAAATCAGCATTTTATTCGTTGCATTTTTATTTTTAACGTGTTACAACAAGTTTATAAGTTTAAACATATTAACGTATTATTAAATAAAGGGTGTGTTATAAATCAAAAAAAATGATATGATTATTAATCTTTTTAGGGAGAATTTATCGCTTTTGCAGGCATTGGGTGATCCAGTACGGCAGGACATAATTATTATCTTGGCTGAAAATGAGCAATTAAATGTCAGCGAAGTCACTTCTCTGACGAAAGTATCTAGACCAGCAGTTTCACATCATTTAAGAATTTTAAAAGAAGCGAGCATAGTAAAAATGGACAAAAAAGGGAAAAACAACGTGTATTTCTTAGATGCAAATGACTCTTTACAGGGTCTGAAAAGGTTGATTGAAAAAGTGGAGGAACTTTGTGATAAATAACATGTTTAACTTAAAAAAGTGTAGGGGGGAATAACGTTGGTCCAATTTAGTAACTCATTATTAATTCAGGCTAATGTAAAAGACGTTTTTAGATTTCTGGAAAGAATGGAGAACTTCTCTATCTGGAATTATGCAGTACGAAGAGTGGAAAAAATTCCCTCAAGTGGTGATGTAGTGGGGTCTCGTTACCAATTGCTTAGAAATCAAGGAGTACAGGCCTTTGAGGAAATTACTATTACAGAGTATATTCGTGACAGTAGATTAGTTCTGGAATCGATAGGAAATCATTTTTCATACTCCATGACATATGATTTAATTCCTCAATCCTCAGGATTTACAAGGTTGATCAATAAATCGGAAATTCAAACTTCAGGAATCAACAATGTTATCTTTGGTTTTATGCAAGGAAATGTAAAAAGAGAGGTAAACCAAAATTTACATGTTTTGAAGGATATTCTGGATGATGATAAGGACAGGAACAGTTGGCATGTAAAGTAGGGTATGAAGCTGTTTGGGGAAAATAAAGCTATACTGCAATCGGGTGCTTATCGGGAATAAAAGTAATGTTCTTTTTACGGAACCGGGGGATTATCTATGAATTTTTCATTTCAAATAGGTATGATTTTGGGGATTGGAGGAATGGTGAAACTGTTTATTTGTTCATAGATCAAGATTTTTCATTAATTTGGTTCTTGTTCTCTCTAGTTGTACTTATAGGGTCGGATGTTTGGCTTCTGGCAAGGAAATTATCAGATTTCATGGAATAAAAAGAAGTGTGTTGGGCGAAGTAAGGGGTCTGGAGTGTCGGTATCGTTGCGGTGTTCATCGGGTTATTCAAACATGGGGAACCCACAATGAATTATTTAATTTCAGTAGTGTTAATCGTCATGGTTATAGTTATACAGTTTGGACTGTATAATTATAAACTTCGGAATTCTATAAAAGATTAAATAAGTAGCACCTTTTTATAAACGGGTATTCAAGAATCGGGAGGCGCAATTAATGGAGGAAAACACAAGAGAATATGATTAATACACTGCTATCTCCTGAGTAGCACTTTTATAGCACTTTTCTTTTAAAAAAGTTATTACTTTTAGTTATGATGAGTGAATAAGGGGCGTTTGGAAAAAGCTTACTAATCATTATTGATAGATTGTTGTTCTTTAATATTTAAAACTTTGAGGGGATAGGATTACCTATTTCATTGTAGCACTATTGATTTCCTCAATTTTATTCGCACTTCTTCATCCTGGGTATCCATTATTTGGATTCGTATTGGGAGTTGTTTTTGGTATTACGTTTAAATTAACAAGGTCAATAGTTCCCGTAATATTTATTCATATTATTTGGAATGCGTTTTCTCTCTTTTATTTCAATTACATTTAAATACATATCTGATATTCAATTAACGGGCGCTATTGCTGTGCGAAATGTTCTTAGTTCAAATGGAGGATGGTCACATCACTCCAGTAAAGACTAGGCAATTCCAACTTATGGAAT
>NZ_JBCLVH010000024.1:0-70015 GCF_039548255.1 Lentibacillus songyuanensis | reverse complement strand
CCGAACACAGCAGTTAAGCTCTCCAGCGCCGATGGTAGTTGGGGCTTTGCCCCTGCAAGAGTAGGACGCCGCCAGGCTCAATTTTTGCATTTACGTTAATAAAATGATATACTTCGGTATATACTTGAGATTGTTCCACAGTAGCTCAGTGGTAGAGCTATCGGCTGTTAACCGATCGGTCGTAGGTTCGAATCCTACCTGTGGAGCCATTTTTATGCTTCCATAGCTCAGTCGGTAGAGCACCACCATGGTAAGGTGGGGGTCAGCAGTTCGAGTCTGCTTGGAAGCTCTTGTCATGACAGGCTTTTGTCCAGATTGGGGCAAGGGCTTTTTTTAAAGATAATAAAGTATAAAATTTAGGTCTATCACAACCACAGTGCTTGCACTGTGGTATTTTAAAAGGACCGGGCGGGGTTTGCCTGGTTTTTAAATCGTCTAGGAAATTATAAATTTTTTATGCGGGGGCATTTGGATTCGCGGTGCTTGCCGTCATCTTGAGTAATTAACTGGATCATTCATCCATGGCTGGTGCTGCTGCACGAGCCAGTGCGTACGATCATACATACTTTTCGGTGGGTGATAGGATTTAACTATACTTGCCCTTATTCCGGGGATTTTCCTTAAGAGGAACAGGCATGAATCTTCCAGGTAAGAACTAAACAAAATAATTGCCGCAATCGGGTGCTTTCGCGGAATGGCTTTTGCGTGAATTGTTGCTTCATGGAGACGATTGTGTACTATAATTATGTTAAAGTAAATTTAAAGGGGAATGTCCGATGAGCATTTATTTTGATCAAGTAACCCAACCAACTTCAAAACTTGTAGATACTTTTAATCGCTGGGAGAATGATCCTGATTTGATTCCCTTGACGCGACGGAACTTAAATCAATCAGAATTGGAACGTCGGGAAATCGTTACGTTAGAGGATCTGGCAAAACGCTTAAAACATCAATATCTATATCTTATATACGATGACAACAATTTGATCGGCGAAATGAACTACATGATTGATCCAAGCCACCTTTACAAAACGGAACCGGGAACTGCTTGGATAGGAATAGCGATTGGTGATCCCGGAGGTCAAGGTAGAGGAGTAGGTTACGAAGGACTGCAATATTTGGAGGCAAAGATTAAGGAGAGAGGTCTGAAGCGTATTGAATTAGGTGTGTTTGAGTTTAATATAGTGGGTCAGAAGTTGTATCAGAAGCTTGATTATAAAGAAATTGGGCGTATAAAAGATTTTACCTATTATCAAAATAAAATGTGGTCTGATATCCGTATGGAAAAGTACTTATAAAACTCTTTCCCCGATGTAAAACGATCTACTACTAACGGGTGCAATAGCTTAAAAGAGCTACGCCGATCTAATCAACGTAGCTCTTCCTGATCCTAGAAATAACTTTTTATAAAACTCTTGCCGAATCCTCCCGCTTAATTGAGCGTAAATTCTTGTTGTTTTGCTTTTTTCGTGTCCTAATAGGCTTTGAATAACTTCTAGTGGAGCTCCATTATTCAACAGGTGCGTTGCGTAACTATGCCTTAACTGGTGAGGATGTATGGTCTTATTTATTCCTGCACGTTTTGAAATCCGCTTGATGATATATCTCATTTGAGCTATACTCATCCTATGTGGAGAACGTTCTGTAACAAATATAGCTGGATCATTATCTTCTCTACTATCTAAATATTTCTTTAGCCAAATATCGCATCGTATATTGAAGTACACTTCTCGTTCCTTATCTCCCTTTCCATGAACAAAAGCAGATTGATTCCCCCAATTTATACTATTTCGGTCCAATGAAACTATTTCTCCTATTCGACATCCAGTTGAAAACATAAACTCAAATAAGGCTTTCTCTATCGGGGAAAAACACGCATCCCTAAGATACTCAATTTCTCTTTCAGTAAGAAACTTTGGAATCCGTTTACCTACTTTTGGTTCCTTTATTTTACTAGCTGGATTTAACTCAATAATCCCTTCCTCGTGTGACCATCGAAATAGGGAACGAATAAATCTGAGACGATGAGACAAACTTGATGGTTTTAGGTTATTACTAGATTCAGCTAAATAACTCTTTAGTTGTAGGGTTGCTATAGTATTCATATTGATATTCCCAATATGTTCAATTAGTAGTTTTGCTTGAAGCCTATAAGCGTTTAATGTTTGTGCAGAAAAACCCTCAATTTTCTTATTTGCCTCATAACCCTTTGCAGCATCAGCTCACTCCCAAAATTATTATTATCATCATCATTACCAGACGGTTGAATAAAATAATTTTTTGAATAGTTCGGATGAATTGAGTGGGATTTAATGTTAAAATCAAACTAAGTTATTGAACTAACGAAGCAGGATTGTTTAATAGCGAAACTTTAGTTTTTCTAATTCGTACATAAGGTACGGAGATTAATATATACGGGAGAGAAACTTTTATGTCACAAAAATTAAAAAAATCATCAACAAATAAGGCATTATACGGAGTGTGTGGTGGAATAGCAGAATTTTTTGGTACTTCTCCATTTGTCGTAAGGTTAATATTCTTTGTCACAGCTTCAGTGTCTGTTTGGGTATATATAGTTCTTGTTTGGGCTTTAGATGAAACACCATCACTTTGATATTTACATTGCTTTATGTTCTATCGGATGTGTTTCTTAAATAAAGAATTGCACCTTATTCCGTTAAAGGGGCAGGTTAGTGGAAGAAGGAATCTAAAAATAATGGTAAAATAACGACAATGAGGGGTAAGAATTATGAGAAGCAAATTAGGTGGGTTTTCAACCATTTTATTTTTTGTGGGATTAGTGTCATATGGTGTTGTTCTTTTAGTTAATGATAGTTTTCTATTAGGTGCAGTTATTGTATCTGCAATTGGATTTATATTGGCATTATTTGCAGAAAAAGGTGTATATAAAAAGATTGGTTTATTTGGTAATGGCATTATCTTAGTTATTACAATTGTTATTCCTTTCATAGTCATTACTTTCTTTTGGAATGAACCTTAATAGTTTGTGAAGAAAGGTATTTAAAGTAATGGGTGCAATTGTGAAAGAAAATATTTCTGAAACGAAAACCAAAACGCAGGAGATTGACCAAATCCCCAGCGTCTTTATTGTTTAAATATGTCTAAAATGTAATAAATGCGTGGAGATTATAAGGTTCCTTTTTTATCCCACTCCTAATGGGCAGTAAGATTCCCACTTCGAGGTTTTGGGGAGAAACCAAAAAGATAAGTGGGGAGTGCATGAACAAAGATCCGATGCTGTTCGGGCATGCACGATGAAGTTTCACTTTATACCCTCCATCTTCTGAATCTGTAAACGAAAGTCTTGGATCCTAAACTATTATTAGAATATAAAGCATGAAAGAAAATACTTTTAACAACTTCATCTAATATTTAAGTTACCCTTAAAATGTATTCTCCTGCCATTTCCAAGGCTTGCTCTCAGGATTTCTGCGCACACTTATTAAAAACGATGCTTCCCTAACATGAATCGTAGCCGGGAATACATCGTTTTAAGTTATTATGTTTAAACTCTCATCATTACGACACTCGAAACTCTAGCACTATTTCATTCATCTTCTCCGCCAGTCTTGAAAGTTCCTCTGAACTCTTGGCTATTTCCTCCATCGAACTACTTGTTTGCTGAGAGGATGCCGAGGTTTGTTCAACGCCTGCAGCGGATTCTTCAGAAATGGAAGCAATTTCTTCAATAGAAACGTTCATCTTCTGGCTATTGGTTGCGATGGTAGCCAGATTTTTAGAAACTGCGTCGATACTTCCTACCATATCTGACATGGCAGTATGGATGCCTGCAAATGTTTCATCTGTTGTTTTCAGTTGACTTGTTCCTTTTTCCACTTCTTTATAACCTGCTTGTAAGGCATCTGTCACGGACGTTGTTTCATTTTGGATGCCATCAACAATTCTGGTGATATCGGTCACGGAAACAGCTACCTGTTCTGCGAGCTTTCTCACCTCATCAGCAACAACAGCAAACCCTTTTCCATGTTCCCCTGCTCGTGCTGCTTCGATCGCTGCATTTAAAGCAAGTAGATTGGTTTGATCGGCTATATCTTTAATAACCGAGACTAATTTGGAGATTTCCTGTGATTGTGTATCGAGTCCATGGACCTTTTGGACAGATTCCTGCATGATTTGATCGATCGTTGCCATCTGCTCGGTTGAGGACTTCATTAATTCGCTGCCTTGATCGGTCAGTTGTAAAACATCATTAGAAGTCTGGTGAATTGACTTCCCTTCTGTATCTGCTTCTTTCACCTTTGTTGTAAAAGAACTCATATTAGCAGCAAGATCGGTAGAACTATTTGCTTGTGTCTCTGCTCCGGACGCCAATTCCTGCATGGTTGTTGCTACTTGCTCGGATCCAGCTTTTACTTCATTGGCGGATTGGGTCAGTTCCTCACTATGGCTCGTTAACATTTCTGACGTATTAGATAGATTTGTGACAATTTCCTTTAGCCAACTTTGCAAATGGTTTGTAGCAGCTGCCAGTCTGCCTGTCTCATCCTTTGTTTTAAGGTGTAATGGCTGCTGTGTTAGATTCCCTTCCGCAAGCTGGGTCATTTGTCCGGTGACCTTGTTAATTGGATTAGCGATATTCTTTGCAAAGATCCAAATGCTAAAAATACCAACAATTAACGTAATACCAATTACAACTATGTTTAACATAAGAATTTCATGAGCGGGTTGATTAAAATCCGTCATATATGTACCCGCATTAATCACCCAATTCCAATTTGGATCTGTCTCTGAGTAGACGACTTTTTGTTCAATTTGATCCTTATCATTAGGAAGCGGATAATCATAATATGTAAATCCGCCACCGTTATTTCCTTTTTCAACGTATTCCTGAACAAATTTTTTACCGCTTGGATCTTCTAAATCCCATACATTTTGGCCCTCGATAGTTGGGTTTGCGACCGATCCGCCATCCTGATCATTAATAAACAGATAACCATTTTCCCCCAGATCAAGCGTTGATTGATTTGGCCGGGTTCCATCGGCTTCTTTTTCTCCTAGTATGGACACTTTCACCTGTTCCTGTGCTTCTTCCAACGAAAGACTACCTTTCTTGACTTCCTTATTTAAAGCATCAATCATTTCTATGGTGAAATTCACACTGTTTTTTAAATTTGTTTCACCCATTTCGTCTAAACTTGTTGCGCTTTTTTGGTAACTTAAAGTCCCCAAAATAATCATTGGAATAGTTAATAACAGGAATGAAATAACGATTAGCTTTACTTTAATAGATGACCGAAAATTAAAACGTGAAATCAATTTCAATCAAAACACCCTCTACTTTATCAATTTTGAAAAACACCTGATTCCTTTTTACATACGACTTGATTGATGGGTGAATTCCCATTGGGTAACGATTCATGGATATTCTTCACTTCCTATTAATATATCATTACCAATTACAGCTTAAATTGACGAATTAACCCATTGAGTTCTTCTGCCAACTTGGAGAGTTCCTCCGAACTGCTGGTTACTTCCTCCATCGAACTACTTGTTTGTTGAGAAGACGCGGAAGTTTGTTCCACACCTGCTGCTGATTCTTGGGAGACGGCAGCAATATCCTCGATCACTCCATTCATTTCCTGGCTATTCATGGCAATATCCGATAAGTTTTTCGAGACGGTGTTAATGCTTGTAGCCATTTCTGTCACTGCTTTACTAATTTTAGTAAACGTTTCGCCAGTTGTTGTGATTTGGTTTGTTCCTTTTTCCACTTCTTTGTAGCCAGCCTCTAACGCTTGGGTTACATTACTAGATTCGCTTTGGATACGATCAACAATTCCGGTAATATCTGTCACCGACTCTGATGTTTGTTCAGCAAGCTTGCGAACTTCATCGGCAACGACAGCAAAACCTTTTCCGTGTTCTCCAGCCCGCGCCGCTTCAATGGCAGCATTTAAGGCAAGAAGGTTGGTTTGCTCGGCAACATCTTTAATGATGGAAACCAGTTTGGATATGTTTTGTGAATGCACATCTAACCCTTGCACTTTCTGAACAGATTCCTGGACAATGTGATCAATTTGGACCATCTGTTCACTTGAGGCGCCCATTAATTGACTGCCTTCTTCGGTCATTTCCAAAACGTTAACCGAAGAATGTTGGATCTGTTTTCCTTCTGTGTTTGCATCTTCCACCTTGGTCGTAAAGGTACGCATGGAAGCAGAAAGATCTCCAGCACTATTAGCTTGCCGTTCGGACCCCGAAGCTAATTCCTGCATCGTTGTCGCAATTTGCTGGGAACCTGCCGTGACCTCATTCGCCGCTTGGGTTAATTCTTCACTGTGACTTGAAACGGTTTCGGTGACATGGTCAATTTTCGTCACAACTTCCCGCATACTTGCATTCATGTCGTTCGTTGCCGCCATCAATTGGCCTAATTCATCCCGGGTTGTAATCTTCAATGGCTCTTGGCGTAAATCTCCATCTGCAATTAACTTCATTCGCTGCATCACTTTTTTGATTGGCTTTGTAATGGTTCTAGACGTCACTAACGCAACAATCACACTAAGAACAACAATCAAAATTGATATCACTATACTGACAAGTTGGGTCTTTTCTCCACTTGATATGATTTCTTGTTCCTTTTTATCGATTAATTCCTCTCGTTTATCAGCCATTTCTTCGTAACCATCCATGATGTCGCGTGCATCTGGGGCAACCTTTTCCAGGTTATGGAGGGCCACATCTTTATTTCCTTTTTCAAATTCATCGAATACTTCCTTATTAACGAATTCGCGCCATTCCACCGTACGATCAATCAGTTCTTTGAATTCTTCTCTTGTCTCTATGTTCTTAACAACATCCTCATAATGTTTTCCTTGTTCGGTGTACGCATTAAATTGATCTCGGTAGTCTCCGCCAAATAGTACATACCCGCGAGCCGTTGCGATACGATTAGCCATGGTTCTGGCCAGCTGTTCGTCCGCAATTAACAATGGAAGTTGTTTCTCTTTCACTGATTCAGCACTTTTATTGGATACCTTAATAACGGCAAAATTGTAAACAGCCAATATCACGACAAGGATGATAACTATGGAAAACCCAACTAACATTTTTGCTGTTAAACGCTTAAAATTGAATAATTTCTTCACTGCTTTATCCACCTTCATCTTCATTCTGCTAGTTTCACATTTTCAATATCTGAAATCGTGTTTACATCACTTTGTCCATGGCTTCCTTAATCCGTTCTTGTGAAAATGGCTTCACAATAAAATCGGATGCACCCGACTGAATCGCATCGACAACCATGCCTTGTTGTCCCATTGCGGAACACATAATTACTTTGACATTGGGATTTATTTTCTTAATTGCTTTTACTGACTCAACGCCGTTCATTTCTGGCATGGTAATGTCCATCGTGACTAAATCTGGCTGGAGTTCCTGATATTTTTCAATTGCTACTTTGCCATTTTCAGCCTCTCCAACCACTTCATGACCTAGTTTTGTTAGTATATCCTTCAACTGCATACGCATGAATGCTGCATCATCTGTTACTAATATCTTTGCCATTGTAAAATCCTCCTGTAGGCATTATTTCTTGATTGCCTCTTGTATTTCTCTTACTTCATGTATGTCTAAAATACGCTCTAAATCGAGTAAAATAAGCAGTTTTTCATCCAGCTTGGCAATTCCTTTTAGAAAGGCTTGATCGACCCCGCCGATCAGTCTTGGTGCTGGTTCTATTACGGTGGCTGGAATAGTGATGACTTCATTGGCTGCATCAACAATTAAACCAACAGGAAGACGCTCATCTATGTGTACGACTAGGACATGATTGTCGGCCGTTTGCTTCGTTTCTGTTATGTGTAATCGTTCCTTTAAGTCAATGATCGGTGTTGTTTCCCCGCGTAAATGCGCGATCCCCTTTATAAAGTCGGGCGTCTTTGGAACTTCCGTAATCATTGGCATCCGTTCTATGGAAAGCACTTGCTTGACATCCACTCCATAGGCTTGATCGTTCAACACAAACACAATAAACTTTTCGATTTCTTCCATTGTGTGATCACCTTCTTTCTATTTAATTAATGCGTTTGGATCAATAATCAACGATACCTGCCCATCTCCCAGTATCGTGGCGCCAGATATCGCAAAGACATCTTGTAAGTAATTACCGAGAGACTTTAAGACAACCTCTTTTTTTCCAATAAAGGAATCCACGATCAGGCCAGCTAGTTTCGCACCTTTCTTCACAACCACCACAGACGTGCTATTTCCTTCTGTCTTATCATCGGCTGGCACCTGAAATACATCGGCTAATGAGACAAGGGGAATAATCTGTCCTCTAAAATCCATTACCTTCTGGGCATACGCAGGCATAATTTGGTCCGTGTTTAGTAAGGTGGTTTCGATAATCGAAGAAAGGGGTATGGCATAGGTTTCTTGTTTTACCTTCACGAGCAATGTTGCAATAATCGACAGGGTTAATGGTAATTGGATGGTAAAGATACTACCTTGTCCTTGCTTGGAGGCAATATTAATCTTTCCGCCTAACACTTCGATCTTACTTTTGACGACATCCAGTCCAACACCGCGTCCGGAAATGTCTGAGACTTGATCAGCTGTACTAAACCCAGATGAGAGAATGAATGACGAGACTTCATCATCCGTTAACGTCTCCGCGTGTTCCTTCGTCAGGAGCCCCTTTTCAATAGCCTTTGCTTCTACCTTTTTCCGATCAATCCCGGCGCCATCATCCTCAATTTCGATAAAGACATGGTTTCCACTATGAAATGCTCGGAGAATGATATTTCCTGCTTCTTGTTTTCCAGCTTGCCGTCTTATGCTGGGTAATTCGATACCGTGATCCACTGAATTGCGGATTAAATGCACTAATGGATCGCCAATTTCATCGATTACTGTACGATCAATTTCGGTTTCCGCACCAATAATTTCGAGGTTGATTTGTTTGTGTAAATCCTTTGCTAATCCTCGAACCATTCGTGGGAAACGATTAAATACTTGTTCAATCGGAACCATTCGCATTGCTAATATCAACCCTTGCATGGTTGATGTAGCCCGATTCATGTGTTCGATCGTTTCTTCCAATTCCTGGTCTTTTAACCGTTCAGAAATAACTTCTAATCTACTTCGATCAATCACCACTTCCTCGAATAGATTTAATAACTCATCGATCCGTTCCTGGTTTACACGAATCGTTTTAGATGCATGACTGACCGCTGGTTTTTTAGAGGCAGTATTTGACTCTTTTGCTGCATTCTTATTTGGTGCGGGTTCCCTTTTTGTTTTATGGTCTTTGAAATGATCGATCGTTACCTTATGAATCTCGGAGACTTGAAGAATATCCTCTTGAAGTTTGGTAGTATTCTCTCTGGAGACAAATAACAGGGAGAACCCTTGTTCAAAATTTCCTTCTTCGATCTCTTCTACAGCGGGATTTGTTTGAATCACTTCTCCTTGATTCTCTAATAACTCGAACACCATGTAAGCACGTGCCCCTTTTAAAATACAGTCGTCCTTTAGTGTTACGGTAATCTGATAGGCGGAAAATCCCTGTTCCAGCGCCTCTAAGATCACGGTGTTTTGAAATTCATCTACTTCTAATGGTGTATTTAATGCATTATCTTCCTTTGTTTCCTGGTTTACGTTCTTGTCTTGGCCTATTTGCTCCAGACGATGAACAAGATCGGATACATCCTTTTTTCCGTCATTTCCCTCACTGATTTCGGTAATCATATCTTCTAAATACTCCACAGCAGTAAAGATGATGTCAATTAACTCTGTGGTTACGGTTAGTTCTTGATTCCGAATTTGATCCAATACGTCCTCCATTTTGTGGGTTAAAGACGAAATATCATCAAAACCCATCGTAGCAGCCATGCCTTTTAATGTATGAGCGGAACGAAAAATTTCGTGGACAAGACTAGAATCATTTGGTTGTTTTTCCAGTTTTAGAATATTGTCATTAACAGCTTGTAAGTGTTCCCTGCTTTCATCAAGGAACACGTCTAAATAGTCTTCCGTATTCATTCAACCAACACCTTCTTTCTATATTCAATCAAGTAACAAGTAAACAGCCAATCCTCCTGCATCATTAAATCTTACTGTTACGTTAATTGCGGTTTTATACCCTGTTAAAACAGTATCTCCTTCCAGGACGGTTGGTGAGGTAATGTCGATATGAATATCTGTTGCGGCAACAGCCGTAGCCATGCCTCCAGCAATGATATTACCTAACTCGCCACTAAAAGAAGAAAGCATTTCACCTTCCACAGGCATACCAAACATCGCTTCGCCAATCGTTCCAAATAAATTAGAATCACCAGCAATAATCATCTTTCCGCTCACATCACCCATAATCCCAATCAGTACACCAAACTGAATCCGTAATTCTTTTTGAAATAGTTGAGGCTTTGTGATCTCATTTTTTAGTGGTACGGCATTTTTGATGGAGAAAAAAGACCCATTTAGTAATTCTGTTATAGCTTTATTTTTTTCTATGATGGTTACGGTCAAGAATATACGCTCCTTTGCTTTCCTTATAAAGGTTATTATTTGGTTTCCTTTTGTGTTTCATCGTTTGGTAAGACGAGAACCTCCACCCGTCGATTTATAGCTCGGTTTTTTTCATTTGAATTTACCACAAGTGGCTGGTATTCGCCAAACCCTTTTGCACTGAACTTTGTCGGATCCAGATTGTCATTTTGTAAAATTAACTGCATAAAATGAATGGCACGCATCACACTTAATTCCCAATTGGAACCAAATTCACTGTTATGTATGGGGCGATCATCTGCGTGACCGCTAATGACAATTTGCCTTGGGGGATTCGTGTCTAAGAGTATGGCTACTTCTTTAGCGATATTCTTTCCATCATGAGTAACCCTGGCACTCCCAGAGGCAAAGGTGATATTGTTACGAATGGTGATAAGTAACCCTTCCTCAGTTAATTGTGTTTCTAAGTCATTCGTTAGGTTGTTCGTTGCAATATAATCATTTACTTTCAATTGAAGTTTTTTCAGTTGCTCCCATTCATCGTTCCCTTTTTGTTCAGCCTTCTCATCTTTTTTATCCGCATCGGTTTTATGCGGACTATCTGTGGACTTATTGGGTAATTTTGAGGAATGATTCATACCTTTCGTAATCCCCCCGCCACCAGAAAATTCATTTTTAAAGACTTGGGAAAGTTGTTCATATTTCTCCGCATCAATCTGACTTATGGCAAATAAAACAATGAACAGTGCTAATAACAAGGTCAATAAATCCGAATACGGTAACAACCATGAATCGTCTGCCTTATAGCTATTTTTTTTATATCGTTTCCTTCGCTGCATTGGCCTCCTCCAAGTCTTTATTTTTCCATTCACCTTGGGACAGGGAACTTAGTTTATCCTGTATCTCTTGTCCAGACTCCCCGTTGGCAATTGCCAAAAAACCTTCGATAATAATTTCTTTACGGTTCACTTCATCGGCGGATTTTTCTTTTAATTTATTAGCAAAAGGATGCCATAACACATAACCAGAAAAAATCCCAAGTAAGGTCGCAATAAAGGCAGCTGAAATCGCATGTCCTAGTGCCTCTATATCATTTAGATCACTAAGCGCAGCAATTAATCCGATAACAGCCCCAAGCACCCCTAATGTCGGTGCATATGTACCCGCCTGTGAGAATACGGCGATTCCTTTTCGATGCCGTTCCTCCATCGCATGGATTTTTTCTAGCATTACATCCTGAATAAAGTCAGGTGATTTACCATCAACAATAAACTGTAGGCCGGATGATAGAAAAGGATCCGTTACCTTTTCTCGCTGACTTTCCAATGCCAAAATCCCCTCTTGTCGGGAAATAGTTGCCCAATTGGTGAACGTATTAACCAATTCATGGATATCAAGATGATCTGTTTCTTTAAACAATATCTTAAAAAGGCTCGGTACCTTTTTAATCGTGTTAAACGGGAAGGCAATACATACAGAGGCAACTGTCCCCATAAAAATGATTAATAAAGCAGCGGGGTTGACTAAGGCGATAGGGCTTACCCCCTTTAAGAACATCCCTGCACCAACCGCAATCACGCCTAATAAGATGCCAATTATTGAAGTTTTATCCACTTTCTATCCTCCCTTCCAAAATCGTTTGAACTGCAATAGCACTTCTTTGATTATGGGTGAATTTTATCCCGCCTTAACGGGCATTAAGACCCCCACTTCAAGATTTTGAGGGGCAACAAAAAAAGATAAGTGGGGGTCAACTGCTCGTAAAGGTCCGATTCTGTTCAACTAACATTCCGTGGGGGAGAAAGGAAAACCCTCACTGAATGAAGTTTCACTTTATAGGTATTATTTCATAGACAATGTCGTTTATTTAGAATAAACCTATGCTTAAAGACATAGAAAATGTGCTATATATCACAAGTTAATGTAAAAAGAACCAGTAATAAATACCCGTATAAAATAAATTATCGGATACTTTTACCGAGAATGAAGCAATCAAGTAAAATCAACAATATTTAATGTTTTTAGAAAGATACTGAGAACAAGGGATTTATGTTGAAATTACCCGCTCGTATTCCTATCTTGGTGGTAACCTCATGCCAGAAGCAGGTGCAGGCACTATTTTTGCTTAAAGTAAAGTTTTCGAATACGCTAATGGTGTAGGATTTCTATTTCCTTAAACAGATAACGTGAATGCTGTTTGTAGGTATAAAGTATGATATCCTATCTTTAAATGAACAACAATGAGGCATTTAACAAAAAAACAAATTCGTTGTAACAAATGAGTCAATTTCATAAATTCAAAAGCGGTATGTAATCCCGAACAACCCGAATATGTGCTAGGTCCGTTGATTTCCACTACAGGCGGACGCTTTTTAGCGGGCATGGCTTGAGCCTCCTCATTCGCTACGCTCACTGCGGGGTCTCAAGGCTCATGCTATTCGAGGCCACTGAAAAAGTGCCTTTCGTAATCGTTTGGAAGAAAACGGGATGGAACGTGCGGGAACGTCCTTGAAACGTGCGAGATCAGGGCTGATACGTGCGAGATCCGGCCCGAAACGTGCGGGAACCGACCCAAAACGTGCGAGATCCGGCCCGAAACGTGCGGGAACCGACCCAAAACGTGCGAGATCCGGCCCGAAACGTGCGACAACAAGTCCAATATGCGAGATGCATAGGTTTTCAAAACGAATCGATTTCACTTTTTCAGCAGCCTCCATGCTATTCCCGCAGGAGTCGCCGCCTTTTAGTTCCAATCAACAATGTTGTGCATGTAACGAACAAACATGAAAGCGATAATATGCTTTATTGTTCGGATTACAAATAAATTAAAGTACTTATGAAATTGACTCAAATAGCATAATAAAAAGAAAAGTTGGTGACAAAAAATGATATTTACACTCTCTGGAAAGAAAGAATCGATAGCCGCATTGGATAACCACGTGTATACCATTGAAGGTGTCAGTAATCGAGTCAATGAACTATTAAAGATGCTGCAAATTACGGATAAAGATTTCGAAAATGTGCAGAAGATCGATTCCATTATGGAGGAGCATGCATTTGAAATCGCGAAACGTCAATATGAGATGATCATGAACATCCCAGAAATTAAACAAATTATGGAACATAACTCAAACTTTGAACGGTACACCACGGCCATCACAACATACTTTAAGGAATTATCCAAGCCAAAGTTCTCCGCGGATTATGTCGAATACAGGAAAAAGATTGGCCGCATACATAGCAGAATAGGGTTAACGGATGAATGGTATATTGGTTCATATTTGCGAGTGTATGAGTATTTACTTCCGATTATTGTGAAGAAGTTTCGGCATTCAGCCAGTACCGTCTCGGAAATTGTTCTTTCACTGATTCGGATCATTACCTTTGATACATTGGTCGTTATTGGCTCCACACAGGATGCAAATGATTATTACCTCGTTCGAAATATAAGTAAGGTGATGGAATATGTGATCAGTGCCGATAAAATGAAGTTGTTATTGGATAGTGTCGATGCAACGATTACGGAAGCATCGGGTGTCAGTGCTGCTTCACAGGAGTTAAGTGCATCGATCGAACAAGTAACGGAAAATGCTATTCATGTTGCCGATAATTCCAAGAAAATGATCGTGGAAGCAGAAGAAGGGCAACAGGTCATTGAAGGAACACTAAATGGATTTTTGGAAATGGCGAACGAATTTTCAACGACAAAAGAAAAAATAGATACGTTAATCGATCATATGTCCAGCACAACACAAGTCATTGAATTTATTAAAACGATCGCCGATGAGACAAATCTATTAGCCTTGAACGCTAGCATTGAAGCGGCACGGGCTGGCGAACATGGAAGAGGATTCGCGGTGGTTGCCGAAGAGGTTCGAAAATTAGCAGAACAAACGAAAACTTCGGTGGAGGAAATTTCCACAACCATTCATCAAATCCAGGGAAACTCCAATGAGGTTGCCAGCGATGTGCAACGAATGTCGGGAGCATTACAGGATCGTGTCGGGTATGCCAGACAGTCGATTGAAAAGATGGATGTCATCACGAAGCAAATCAATCATGTGGGAGATGCCATCGAAAATATTGCCGCCATTACCCAAGAACAGGCATCAGCAACACAAGATATTACGAATCGCATGGGAACGGCCCATCAATATACCGAAAATATTCGACACCATGCGGAAGAAACCGGAGAATCCATTTACCGGGTAAGTACCGAAGTCAATGCTTTAAGGGAAGAAACCATCCGCAGTATACCAGAATTAACTCCAGAAGAAGTGATTCGGATTGTGCAAACGGAACACGCCCTTTATCAATGGTGGACCTATAATGCGTTATTAGGGTATCAATCTATTGAAGATATTCAGGACATCGATCATGATACGTGTCGATTTGGAAACTGGTATGACCAGATGAAACAAACGTCCATTGGTTCATTATCAACTTTTAAAGCGATGGAAAAACCCCATCGGGAATTTCATGAACTCGTTGCTGATGTGAAGCGATCGATTGTTCAGGGGGATAATGATGATGCAAATGAGATGCTTGGTCGTTTGAATGGGCAGACGAACGAGATTATTCAGTTGTTGAGGAAACTGCAGGAGGATGTTGTGTTATGACAAATGAAGGGAAGCTCAGCCTACTGCTTTAAAAATACCGGCAATCCCTGATTGATGTGGCAATAATGCTTGAAAAAAGTAAACCGCTGATAAATCTGATATTTTACCTATAAAGTAGAAGAAGAAACGTACAGATTTATAACAAACACCATGTTATAAATACCGGGGAACTTACATATGAGGCTTAATCACAACACTAGCGGTCTAAATACACTTAATAAAATGCGTACAAATAATGTAAAGGTTAATAGTGCGATGGGGAAATTAGCATCCGGAATGGGTATTATTAAAGCAACGGATGATTCTGTAGGATTAGCTATTTCGGAAAAATGAGGGCGCAAATTCGTGGGTTAGAGCGGGATGAAGGAAATATTTAGGACGGAATTTCACTTGTAAACACGGCAGAGTATGGTCTAGGTGAAATTGAGAGCCCCAATTTAATTCGCTTGCGTGAGTTAGCCAGTCAGGCTGCAAATGATACGCTTAGTTTCGATGACAGAGAAAAAATCCAAGAAGAAGTAAATAGGTTTTAAACAGTATTGATGATATCGCAAACGGAACTGAATTTAATACCATTCACCTGTTAAATGGGACGAATCCTTATCAAGCAACTAGTACTCGGGGAAATTATTCTTTTAATTAGGAAAATGCACTAAAGCTTCCACCGGTCAGTAGCAATGGATCTTTTATCTTCTGGACAAATGAAGGTTATTCAACGACAGATGCAGGTGATAATCAGACATTAGTTTATGGGGGCGGGGAAACATCGAAACCATCCGTGCGAATTAAAGTTATTATTTACAAGAAATAATGATGTACGTATTAGCCCTACTGTTGAAGAAAATGGGGGTTATAAAACTGTTTATACAATTCCCTCCAAGGACAATTTATCGAGCGTTGTAAAAGATAAGTATGAGATTAAGTATTCGATGAGAAATACTGAGATGCCCATTCTATTGGGTTCCAGTGAAAACGCAAACGGTGTATCGTACAAGTGATATCCCAGATAATTTCACAGTTCATAATCAAGGTACCGGAAAAGGCGTTAATGCTGAATTTCAGGCACAGGGTGTTATAAAAGGAGCAGGTATCATAGAAGAGCCAGATCAATTTGCAATTGGAAATTATAATGCATTAGCCGATTGGAATTTCAATTCAAATGTGGGCTCAGTTGGGGACAGCGGCTATAGCCTTAAGTGGAATCCAAGGACAACTGAAAGTGGTGGTTCTTTTTCGGCAAATACGTTCTACGGGTAATCCGTTCCACCAACAATAGATAATCCATCAGAGGTTGAAAAAGAAGCAGGTCTATATGATCTTATATTACAAGTTGGTGTCAATGCACAGCAACAATTTAAGGTGCAGTTATCCGACGTCAGAACAACCGCGTTAGGAATTGATGATTTAAATGTTCTTACACGCAATAGTGCTGAACAGGCAATTGCCAAAGCTGAACAAGCACGAGCGCTTGTAACAGCAGAAAGGACAAAATACGGCTCCTATAACAATGCATTAGAGCATATCCATAATAATGTATCAAATTACAAAGGTAATCTTACATCTGCATTATCACAGTTAAGAGATTTAATGTACTAAAAGAAATTACCAGGTTGACGAATGATACGATCCTCCTTCAAGCATCACAGGCAATGCTCGCCCAAACGGGACAGATGTCGCAGTCTGTTTTTGAGTTTGTGAAGTAGGTTGGTAGAGGTGTTGGGTTGTTTAATTTAACAAAGCAATAATTGGATGGGGAAGTGAGCTGCTGAAGAAGTTTTTCGGCGGCTTTTTACGTAATATAAGTTTCAAGATAAAATGTGTTTTTTATACGCCCTTGGACTAGATCAACTTTTAGACAAACGCGCTCAACTATGTGACTTGTTATGATCAACTTGGAACCAATTTAATTTTCGGTGTACCGCAGTCAAACTAGTCAATGTATATCCTAAGGAATTCTTTCAGCTGAATAATGTTCGTTCTCGTACTGGAAAATGTGCAGAGATTCATTTTGATAGGATAACATTTATTTATAAAACTTTAAAATTTACTTTAGATCGTATAAATATACAATTAAAGTCAGTAACAAGCGGCAGTATTGCCTTATTATACCGTTTTTCATTAATTTAACAATTGGTTTCTGTTTTATTTACAAATCTCCAATTTCATCTTTAAAAAAGTTTAATTCGTTCCATGGAGTAGGGTTTTCAACGAAATATTTGGTATATAAATAATTATTGTCTTTTAACTTTGATAGATTACCATTACGGTTTACCTTCCAAGGGTTACCATAACTATCAGTGAATGCTATCTCCAAACCAAAGGATAGATTCATTCCCCCCTCCAAAAAACCAAGTTCCTTTACAAATCTACCAGGTGGAACCTGTTTGAAAACTAAGTAGGGATATATAGGACGATAAGGTTTTTTGGAATTAGAATTCATATGATAATCGCTCTGGGCATCGTTATTCATTCTTATTGCTTCTTCACCATCTCCAGTTGCAGCCCCGGTTATTGCAACTGCTATTAAAAACACATTATATATTGGTGTTTTTGAATTGTTCTGTAAAACGATTAGGTTTCCTAGTCGTCCTTCAACTAACCAAGCGGAAATCTTTCTGGCTTGGTTCTCCTTTTTTATTTTTTTATCTTGGTTATTCTTTTGGGTTAATTGCCATACGCTCCAAGCAGCAATGATTGCTGAAATAAAAGCCGAAAATGCAGAAATATATGCTGGAATTGAATCTGTTATGGAATCTGAACAGAAAAAATTTATCATATCAAGAATCCCCTTATATTTTGAATGGGTGTTTTTTGTTTCGCTAATGGATAATTTGTACCCTATTATATTGACACCTTCAGTAAGAGTTGTAAAGATAGATCATAACTTGAATAAATTTGGCAGGTGTTTTGGTTTGATTTACATTCAAATAGAATAAGAAAATTATTAGGTTGCAAGCTGGTATTTTTTGAATGGGCGTTGTATATAATTTAAGTTAATAAATCTAGGTAAAAAGATTTAAACATTTCCTAATCCTGCCGATATAATGAGTGAATCATCAGGGAGGATGATTAGCCATGGCGTTGACGTTAGGAAGAAGACCAGGTGAAAACGTGTTTATTATCGATGAACGCGGCAGAGAAATTGAAGTAGAAGTGATGAAGGACAAGAGCAGCAGTATCAAAAATGCACTTAAACTCCGGATCACAGCTCCGCGGGAATTTAAAGTAGTTCGTGGAGAGATTTATGACGGTAATAACTCCTAATATGGGAGATATTATATAACTAGCATTTCAAATGGATAGGTCTTGCTAGTAAAAAACAAAACATGGAGGTAGATTTAGTTATGATTATTAATCACAACATTTCGGCACTTAACACACATCGTCAGTTAGGTGCGAACAACAATGCAACACAAAGTTCATTGGAGAAGCTTTCTTCGGGGTTAAAAATTAACAAGGCTGGCGATGACGCTGCGGGGCTTGCAATTTCTGAGAAAATGCGTGGGCAGATTCGTGGGTTGGATATGGCTTCTAAGAATGCGCAGGATGCAAATTCGTTAATTCAAACTGCTGAAGGTGCATTGAATGAGACGCATGATATTTTGCAGCGTATGCGGGAGTTGGCTACACAAGCATCCAATGATACAAACACTAAAACAGACCGCGGTGAAATCCAAAAGGAAATTAACGCATTAACTTCTGAAATTAATCGGATTGGTAATACTACCGAGTTTAATACGCAGAAGCTGTTAGATGGTGGAGGAAAGACAGCTGTTGAGGTTACTAGCACGGTTGATGGAAAAGCACCTACAAGTCCGGCGACTTCCGGATACTTGACTGCTGAAAACGTTACTAATACTTCAATTGATTTTTCATCAGAAATGACCGGTTTGGAAAACGATAATGAAATCTCGGTAAAAATTGATGATGATGTCAGTTATAAAGTAAATAATGATGCGTTAAAAGCATTAGGTAGTAGTTATTCAAAAGATGACCTTGTAGATGCTCTTAAAGCTGCAGAGGATGGAAGTGGAAATAAGTTATCAGATGTAGCAACAGTTGAACTAGATGAAAATGATAAAATTGTTATTACTTCAAATACAAAAGGTATTGAATCGAAAGTTGCAGTTACCGTTAGTGGTGAAGATAATTCAAATGTTAACAGTACATTTGGTTTTGGTTCAGATGTTTCAAACACTGGTAGTGCTGCATCAGGTGGAATACAAGGCCAATACACATTTGAGACAACAGTTCCTAAAGAAGGACAAACCTTTTTTGTTGATGATAAAGAACTTACTTTATCACTTGCCGATGGTGCGGATGAAGATGCAGTGGCCACTGCATTGAAGGGGGCAATTGAAGGAGACACAAATCTAAACGATAAATATACAGTCACAATTTCAAATGGTAATGAAGTAACCATAGAACAGAAAAGTGGTTACGAATCACCAGAAGAAGCGAAAGTTGAAATGGGTAGAGTGGGGGCGTCGAATGATGGCTTCACTGCTAACTTCCAAGTTGGTGCTAATGAAGGGCAAAGCATGTCAATTGAAATCAGTGATATGAGAGCATCAGCACTTGGATTGACTGGTAAGGCTGGTACTGGTAATTTTGCAGAATCCAATAATGTTACAGATGGTACAAACAATAAATCTGTTGAAGCAGGTCTTGATGTATCATCACATGAAAGTGCTGCAAAGGCAATTACTGCAATTAACGATGCAATCGAGAAAGTATCTGCACAACGCTCTGATCTTGGTGCTTACCAAAATCGTTTAGATCATACAATTAATAACTTAGGAACATCATCAGAAAACCTAACTGCTGCGGAATCTCGTATCAGAGACGTAGACATGGCGAAAGAAATGATGAACTTCACTAAGAACAACATCCTTTCTCAAGCGGCACAATCAATGTTAGCTCAATCCCAACAAATGCCTCAAGGAGTGTTACAACTTCTACAGTAATTTGATGGGAAGGGCGTCTAGTCTGGTAACGGATTAGAGGATAACTGGGTGAATTGCTGGAACTTCCTAAAGTGCTTCGTACCACAACGCAGCTGGAAACGGCAAACGTGAAGGTTGGAAAAACAAAGCAATAAGAGCAATGGATAATCAGCAGCCAAGCGCCTGTGGTGAAAACCTGGCGAAGGTTCAACGACTAGAATGTACTGCCTAAAGCTGCATGTCGGCTACGGCAATGAGATTCGTAGAGTGATGAAACATATCATTCGAAGTGCCCAGCCCCTAAGGATATTAGGGTGAAGATATAGTCTATTCTGTGATTGAAAAACACAGTGGCAAAGCAAGCCAACCAACAACCACAAGGAGTATTGCAACTTCTACAATAATTATGTATTATTTGGATGAGGCTCTAGTTATACTAGGGTCTCTTCTTATAAACGTATATATGGTTATTAGTAGGGAGGGAGAAAAGTGAATAAACCGATTATTTTAGATAGTGCTGTCTGTAGAATTGGTGAAGATACGAAAATATTTAATTATGACTATAGTTTAGATATGAATGTCGTAAAGACGGGTTCAGTTATAACCCCCTTTATTGACTATGGTGGAATCTCCAACGAGATGGTTACCAAAACGAAAGTAGAAAGAGAACGAGATGATGAAGATTTTAATTATAACGAATTATTCTCCAAAACTGAGGTGCATAGGGAAAGGGACGATGAGAACAACTTATTTTTGGAATTAGAATCAAAAACATTCGTAGAAAGAGAACGAGACGATGATAGTTTTAATTATAACGAATAAAGATGATGTGACGGTTGATTTTGTAGTTAAAGAACTTCAAAGAAGGAATTTGATCTATTATAGATTGAATACCGAGGACATACCCAATAAAGTTAGTATATCCTTTGACTTTGATAATAATAAGTTTGAAATATTTGATAAGGCAAAGAAACAAAGATACTCGCTATTAAATTTTAATTCTGTATATTATAGGAGACCCCAATTAAATAACTTTGATTTTATTGAAAAGCTAAGTACTTATGAGATTAATTATTTAAAGGGTGAGCTAAATTTTATTCTCGAAGGTATATATAAATTGCTTGAAGATAAATATTGGCTGAATAATGTTTATAGAGTTAGAGAGGCAGAGAATAAAATTTATCAGCTTCAATTGGCCAAAGAAATTGGTTTCTGTATCCCAAATTCACTAATTTCTAATCAATATAATACTTTAGTTAAATTTTATGAGAAAAGCGATAATAATTGTATTATTAAACCTATAAAGAGTGGATATATGCCAAACGATAGGGGTTCACAAGCTATATTTACAACAAAGGTTGAAGAAAGTATTTTTAATAATCCCGTTAGGGTTGAATCCTTTCCTTTGTACTCACAAAGGAACATTCCAAAGAAATTTGATATAAGGGTGACGGTAATTGGTCAAAAAGCATTTGCTGCTGAAATACATTCACAGATAAACGAAGATTCATCGATTGATTGGAGGAGGGGACTAAAGCCACTCGAACATTATGAACACAAATTGCCAATTGACATTAAAAGAAAATGTATTGAACTTACTCATAAGTTGGAACTAAACTATTCAGCCATAGATTTAATTTATACCGATGAGGATGAGTATATTTTTCTGGAGGTAAATCCCAACGGACAATGGGCATGGATTGAAAAAAGGTTACATTTCCCATTAAGTATGGAAATAGTAAATCTACTAGAAAATGGTGGTTAGGTTTGTGTTATAAGTGATTAAAGAGTTAGTTAAAAATATACGTGAAATTATATGGCCATTGTTAGAACCTATTGAAGAGCATGATATTTTACAAATAGGAGAGGAAGACTATGACTGGGAAGAAGAGGATTTGGACTTAATGTTGGAGTACGCTAACAAATACTATGAAAGTGAAGAAGAAAGGAAGAAGGATGTAGAATCAAAATCCACAATTTTTATTGGTACATTTGGAGTTACTGCAACCATTTTAATATATTTGTCGAAAGATCTGGTTTTAAATAATTCTGTTATTCAATCTCCTTTTATGATAATATTAGTCTTCCTTATGACTTTATCTATAATTTATTTGTGCAGAGCTATATGGTTTTCTATAAAAGCATTACAACGCCAAAATTATGATAGACTCTCTTTTCCACAGTTTATGTTGGAAAACAATGTGAATAAAAAGAAAAGGTTAATAGTAAAACTTTATAACTGCACAAAAAATAATTCTGAGACGATTAACTTAAAAGTAGATTTTATGACGATGGCTCAAGAATATTTTAAAAGGGTAGTAGTCCTCGTTGCGTTATTCTCTATTTTGGTTTTCGGAAGGTATCTCCTTTTATATAAAACAGTACCAAATAATATTTTTAGTACACTGAGCGATATTACTATAGGACAATATATATTTACTGCAATATTAGGTGCAATTATATTATTGTATCTCCTGATTATTATAATGTTCTATAAACTTTTTAAAAGATAAAATTAATGATCAGTAAATGGGACGGTGGGACAGGTTCATCGACTCCCTTAGTTTTCTATTTGTTAAATTTAAAACCGAAAGTGTTACCCAATGTTTTTTTAAAGGGTCAGACCCCCACTGCTTTCGCCATAATAACAAATATCGGCTTAAGCTGCCAAAAAATATTTTGACAGCTTAAAAGCTCCTTATCAATTATTAAACAGTGTGTTATCACGTGTCAAAAGGGAGTCAGCAAATGCAACGACACTTTTGGCGATTGCCTTCACATCGTAAAAAGTTTCAGGGCCATTAGGGTTTATCTCCATCAAGTGCAATTCCTTGTTATAATCAATCCCTATCACAAGCGCTACCTCTGATACTTTACCATATATCTTTTTCAAAGCCGAAGCAGCTCTTTTTGACAAATTTTTTATTTCCGTTTCAAGTTCCGCAGCAGCTTCCTCATAATTAATCTGTAGGAATGTTGTAAGTTCTTCCCGATTTTTCTCCTTTGCCCCATCGTGCGTTTCTGAATAACAGCTAACATAATCCCATTCATGATCTTTATTTAGCATATGATGCATATGAATGACAAAGGGTGCGCCGGTTGAATCGAACGATCTGTCATCTTCTTGTACAATAAAACGTTTCTTTTTTATCAGGTCCTTTAGTGTGTTCAATAAAGGAAATTCGTTGTATTCTCGTACAGTTTTACCTTTTGTTACAACATACTTTCCATCCGGGCGTTTTTCAATATACTGTGTTTCGTTTATCAAAGAACCTATTTCCGGTTTTAATAGAACTTTTTCATACTGCTCGATGAATCGAAATATGTCTCTTGTTCGAGCAACCTTTTGAAAAGGGGATAGAAGATCTTGCATGTCCTCTACGGCTTGAAGCCTCTCGTATATTTCAGAACGAGTGTGTGAATGGGTTGCCCATTCATTTGTAAATGGAATTTCTTCTAACTCTTCATATATCCATTTCGCATTTGCGTCACCTCGAAGCTTGATTCTGTCAAATATGACATCCGGATACGCTACTATTTTTGGTATCCATTCTCCCTCTTCGTAAAAATAACCCTTGATTAACATTTCGTCGTAATCAATATCCTGAGGTGTGAAGGAATAAAGTTGTATATTTTCCTTTTCAGCCGCTTGTGCCAACTCAATTGCAAGTTTGTCACTTACTATTTGTCCAGTCAGTATCCCAATCGTTGGTCGGTTCGTTGTCTCGCGAAAAGGCACTGTTGAATTTTTTGCTTGGAACATGTTAGTACTAGCTTTTCTAACGTTCTCAGTATGGACGATGCCATTCTTTGCGATGTATTTAGCATATGCAATGGTGTTTACCGCTCTTTTTTCTTCGTGATATGCCGTTTGTGGTCCATTGTTCGCTTCGTGCATCCAGTATCTTCCGTTCTCATCAATTGCAAAGTCGAGGCCAAGTTCATCTAGAGCAAGATCATGTAGCTTATCAAGATGTTGAGCGACTTCTATCGATAAACGAAGGATGTCTTGCTCGTATGTTGCACCGGTCTTGCCATATTCCTGTTCCAAAAAGGTGTGGAAGTCTTCAACTTTACCACCAGTTGAAACATTACTTAAGTTACTATTTTTATTTCCTACACTAGGGTAAATGTGCGTTAATACCCATTTACCTTCACCGTTTTTTTGCACATGGGCTCTGATATGATAGGGTTCATTGTCCTTTGTTCTCGTATGAATGTATCGCTGGACAATGTAGCTCCCACTATTTCTTAATATAACTGTCTGTAACCATTTATGGAAAGCCTCTTGATTAAAAACATGTTCTTTTTTATGTTCCAGTATCACATACCGGTTTCCCTTTTTCGTGACAAAAAAGATATTCTCGCCCCGGTTACTTGACAGTGCTTTAAAGACAACCTTGTTATTATTTTCTAGAAAGTCATGTATTTCTGTTGTATTACGACAAAGCCGGAAAGGAACGAGAAGCTTGGCGTACTTACGGTATTGTACCATTCGTTTTGGTAGGTAAAATTTATTTCCTACATGAAAGTTAGTAAACGGGATGATTCTTCGTAGTTTTCTCTCAATATGCGAACGTTTTCCTGCGCCTACATTATTAATGACATCAGGAAAAGGTGCGGTAATTCGTTGCCATTTCCCATTCACGCATACATCAGCGGCGACTTCATTTTTATCAAAATCCACGTCATTGGATGTTAAGAACAGTAGTTGCACATTCTGCTTTTCGCTTTCCTGGACTAGTGCATTTACACGCGGTTCTGGGTAAAAATCACGTGGATTGGCAAAGGATGCAAATACACCAATAGAGTATCTTTTGTTTTTGTTTTGATCGCCAAAATCCCTGTCTATCACGTTACACATTTTCTGTATAAGTGGTTGAAAAGAAAACTGAAGTATTTCACTGATCTTGATAAGATTTCCCTTTTCAAGTAGTTGGGCGATTTCAAGTAAATATGTCTCCATCCTGTTTTTCTGTTCGGGAAACGTTGTATTATTTAACGTTGGGATCAGATTACTAACCGACCCAAAGCCGTCAACGATGGAGCTGAAGATAAATACACTTTGTTTTATTTCCTTGTCTTTAATAAGTTTATGAAAATGTTCTGTAGCTTCAAGCAATGTATGAAAAATATTCGTTACTTGTATAAGTTCTTTGTCAGATAATGTGGTCATATGTAAATTCTCCTAAATATGATGTTGTCTATATAGTTATTATCGGTTATCAGGCGGGCAGATTGAAGTGGTTAGAGGAAAATGGCGACAGTTAGGATAATGGGCCAGCACTCCATTAATTTCGACAACCGGAAATAAAATTACAGCTGGAAGGATACATACTATTGATTATTAACCAATGGTATGTTACCATTGGTGATGAAATTAAGAAGAGGTGATTAATAATTATGGCAAGAGTATTTAAACCAAAGAAAGCTATTTTTGTGCCTGCTTCAGGTGGACACCCTAAAAACGCCGAATATCGAATTGCATGGGGAACTGAGCAATGGAATAAGCAAGTAAATGTTTCCAAAGTGCAAATGGTCTACAATGGAACGGTGGCAGGAATGTTGAGTCCCTCATTTCCAGATGAAACGTTAGATGAACAGGCTGTAATTTTTGCTTTACATCTATTAAAAGATAACAAATATGGGACAAACTCTAATACCATAAAAGATGTTTTGATTTTAAAACATATTGAAAGCAAGGATAACATCAACTCAGTAATTGATAAGGTGGAAGATGATATTAATGATATGACAATTGATATCTTTGGTTCAAAGAGAAACCCAATCCCAGTGATTGTCCACACTGAGTTACGCAAACAATTCAAATGTGAGGATTCAACTTATGCTTTTCTATTCAGAGTAGAGGTTACTCCAACCCGTTAAGTCAACAGGGTGAGAGGTGTTCCTTTTTTTAGAGCGAAAAAGGGGGATATCCAGCATTGCGGGTGACTACGGGTCGAATCCCATAGCTAAGGGTGTTTAGTCTGATAACTAATTGAAAGAAAACCGGGTCAATTGCTTGAACGGTAGTCATTTATTTAAGAAGTAGTCAGTATTTATTAATATAATTGACTAATATGATGACAAATACTATCGGACAGGAACAAGAATGAAGTAATGATTCCATCGTTTTGAAAATAAAGGAGAGAAAAGATGATATATCGTGGTAGGATTCTTATAGCAGATGAAGCAATAGAGTTTTACAAGAAAACGAATTTATCTTTAGCCTGGAAAGTAAAGGCTAGTTGGAATAGTGAAAGCCAATCGCTCATAGTCGATTGTGAACCATCAAATTTAAGTTTTAATTGGTCTTGGCGAGAAATTAATAGAATTCTAAATCTGGGGACTGATGTTAAGCCATCTTTTGCTTCTGAAGTTAGAAAAAAGGAGCTCAAGTTATAAGTTGGGTTCCTTTTGTTAAATTATAGGGGTTCTTTAACATATGGTTTAATTTAATGTTACATGGAAAGGTGAGATTTTGCAAAACTCCCTTTTTTTAGTAAAGTCTGTATTGCGGCTACCCCCGTTTCAACAACTGTCCGTCCAAATTATGATAATTTTCTTCACCAAATTTGTTACTTATGTAGTTTTCGATTTCAGCAAAACTACTGTCTGTACTTCTGTTGTCTGATAAATGTTAGAATTTGATGGATCGGGATGCGTATTTTTAGCATTAAGAATAGCGGATTTTGCAATTGCTTCCATTAAAACTTCCGCATTATTCGTGGTGATGTCAGTTACGTTCCCTTGTGTTGGTGTACCCATTTATCAAAGGAAGAAGGCGTTAAATCATATTCCTTGATGATTTCAGCTCGTGGCTTTCCAGATTCATGTAGCTGTACGATTTGTTCTTTCAATTCGTGTGAAAAAGTTCTTCTTTGCCTTTTGGTCATTTTCGATTCTCCTCCGACTACGTTGAATCAAGTCTATATGACCTTAACTAATCTGTCCAACTAAGTGTAACCGATTCAAGAGTGTTCGATTAGGTAGATTAATAACTTAAGTAACCTTACAACTGCACATTAACCGGTATCTGCTTTCAAATGGAATTCCCGACAAAAAGAATGATCACGATTTCGGACACCCACTCATACTTTATCCCTAGATCAATAGGTTCATTGTCATTATAAGAATTTAGAATTATCATTTACCTAATGACAATGGACTTTTTTCGTGTGCAAAGAAATGGGGTGATATGGTGGATACGGTAATTAAAGTGGAAAAGGATCCGATTAAGCAAGCGGTTTCAACTTTGAAACAATCTACCCAAGCTGTTGAGTCCTCCTTTCCTGAGGAGATGGAAGGCAAAAATCAGCTTGATCTGTTGAAGCAGCTGATGGAATTGAATGAAACGTATGCGGATATCTTGAAGTCATATCAAACTTTATTACTGCAGCATATTCAGATAACAGAGGATTCAGTTGCCTCATTCATTGAAATGGATGAAACGCTCGCAAACTATCTGTCCTTTTTGGAGTAACTGTTAAGAAATGGAATGTTCATTGAAGCAAATCGTTCACATTCGGGAGGGATGGAATGAAAACGTTAGATGTTGCCAGTTTGCACGACGTTATCGAAGCAACGAAAAAAGAGATAACGAATGTCACTGACAAGCTGACTGATGTGCAAACGGGTGTGCAGGGCATTATTGATCTGCAATACAGTTTAAAAGGAAAGACAGGGGATTCCATTCGATCCTTTTACGAATCCATCCATGAACCTTTTCTTATTTATTTGTGTGAATCACTAAGCAGTTATGCGGAAATCTTAGATCAGGTACAATCCGCTGTATCTGACTATGAAGGAAATGATCAAGGATTTGTAGAAGAGGAATTTTTGGATGTTGATGTGCAAAATGGCTTCGATAAGGTGGAAAAAATAGCGGGGGAGCTGGTTGATGAAGCAAATGCGATCCTCAGCAGCATTTCGGATCTGGTCTCGATTCCGGCTATTGACATGGAAGAGCTCGGGTCAGCCGTACAACAAGGAAAAAATAAAGGGAAAAACCAAATTGACCAGCTTCATGAACTGGATAACGACCAAATAAAGACATTAAGCCAGGTGGGTGAGGATCAACAGGTATTGAAGCAATAATAAATGAGATGTCTCGCACCTTTAAACAAGGCCCCTCCATCACAACCTTTGATGCCCTAACCGCATTGAAGCTGCCGACGCTCTCCACTATTTTAAAAGAAGTATACGGAGAGCCTAAGCCACTGGAAGAAGCAGATGATAGCTGGTGGGATAAGACAAAGGAAGGCACGGCCAATGCCGCGAAAGGTGTCTACCATCAGGCAAAAGGCACTGTAACTGGGTATGTCGATGTGGGAGTAGATACAGTGGGAGGGCTGTGGAATACAGTCAGGCATCCGATTGATACGGGAGAATCGATGGTGCGCATGGCAATTCACCCCATCGACACTTCCAAATATATTGGAGGTGCGATAAAAGATTCCTTCGTGCGCGATATGATTAATGGGGATGCCGAAAGCCGTGCGCACTGGACAGCATACGCAAAAGGAACGATTCTCACAACGGTATTTGGTACAAAAGGCACTGGAGCGGTAACCAAGACTGGGGTAGCAACCACGAAAGCAGGGGCAAAAACGGTTGCAGAAACGGCTGCTAAAAGTACAGACTTATCTCGGTTTTTACCTTATGCACCGCAACATCAGTTGGCAACGAATGGGGTTCATGTGCCGTATAATGTGTTTGACGGGTGGAATTTGCGGGATCAGGTGGTATTGAAGGCGGAAAGGGCGGAAGGGTTAGGGAAAAGTTTAAGTAGTGGTAAAATTGATTACGATTTAGCTAAGGATTATATTAGAGTTGTAGAGTATAAAACAGGATTAAATCTCGATAAAAGACAAATAAAGCTATTAAAAGCTGCTTTAAGGGAAAATAAGTATAAAAAAATGACGCCTTTAGAAACGTTAAAACATAGAAGTAAATTTAACAGTATGAAAAATAAACTGATTAGTGAATGGGAAGTACAAACAGGGCAAAAATGGCCAAGATATACTGAGGAAGTTTATGATAAAAGAGGTAGAGTAGTAAGGGATATTGGGCAACCTTATGATGCGCATCATATTATAGAGAATAATTTTGGTGGTCCTCATGAATGGTGGAATATACATCCTGCTAGATTCCCTGATGAACACCAATTGGGGATTCATGGTAAAGAGTCACCATCAAATAAATTATTTCCAAGGAGGTAGTTTTAATGGCTACATTTGATTTTATAAAAAAGAGCCCTCATACGTTTTATAAACTACAAGAAAATGAACTTATTAATGCGGAGGAGAGACTTGGATATTCATTTCCTAATGAACTTAGAGATTTTTACTTGGAAGTTGGCTATGGTTTTATAAAAGGAAATAATGTGGATGCAATAAATAGAATAATGGATCCAGATACAATAGCAGATATTACATTAAGAGAAGGTATTTACGAGTTTGACCCAGATTTAGAGGGGATATACGCGGAAGAAGATAAATTGGTTTTTTATGAAGTAAACGAGGGTGTATATTTAACACTTGATTTGAATATGCTTCAACAAACTCCTGTATATTTTTTTGAGACTCAAATAGCTGATTCACTGGAGGAGTTCATACGAAAAATTGATCAGGATACTGAATACTTTATGGATATGGTTGATTAATACCCTATATATAGATCAAATAGCAGCAGTCCCTCAGCGCCTATTGACAGTGATATTTCAATACTTTAATTTTGGTTTAAAGTACCGTGTGTCTTTGTCACTCCCTCTTTCATGTCCTATATTGTCGAATGACAGGCTTGGTTATGGTCAGTGGTGTTTCAACAGGGTGTTAGTCTGTTGTTTGATTACCTTGGTATATATTAAAAGTTAATCCTTTGTTAACAACAATTTTCTGACTTTTATGGGCGGCACAAAAGCCTGCATTTACCCATATGACCCAGATGGTAACGCTATTTGCTTGGATACAAAGGAACCCTATTATGAAAAAATATATTATTGGGATCATGAACAAGAACCGGACAACCCTAATAATATGATCAATATGTACTTTCTAGCGAACGATATTAATGAATTCCTTGATAAGTTATATGAAGACGATGAGGACTAAGATGATAAATGGGTAATTGATGAGGCTAGAACATACTAGAAAATGTTCCGGCCTATATTTTCCTTGCTGTATTGCCTAATCGGGAAAGTTACTAGGCATGAAAGTGAGCTATAGTATGGGTTGATGAAGCTCAAAAGATATTGAAGCAATATATAAATGAGAAGTCTCGCACTTTTAAACAAAGCCCCTCCATCACAACTTTTGATGCACTGACCGCATTGAAACTGCCGACACTCTCCACAATTTTAAAAGAAGTATATGGGGAGCCTAAGTCACTGGAAGAAGCAGATGATAGCTGGTGGGATAAGACAAAGGAAGGTACGGTTAATGCCGCGAAGGGTGTCTGCCACCAAGCAAAAGGCACGGTTACTGGTTATGTTGATGTTGGCGTAGATACAGTGGGAGGGCTGTGGAATACAGTCAGGCATCCGATTGATACGGGAGAATCGATGGTGCGCATGGCAATTCACCCCATCGACACTTCCAAATACATCGGAGGTGCGATAAAAGATTCCCTCGTGCGCGATATGATCAATGGTGATGCCGAAAGCCGTGCCCACTGGGTAGCGTATGCAAAGGGCACGATTGCCACAACAGTGTTTGGTACAAAAGGAGCTGGAACGGTAACCAAGACTGGTGTAGCAACCACTAAAGCAGGAGTAAAAGCAGTCGGAGAAACAGCTAGTAAAACCGCCAAAATACAGACTTATCCCGATTTTTCCCTTATGCACCGCAAAATCAGTTGGCGACGAATGGGGGTTATGTTCCGTATAATGTGGTTGACGGGTGGAATTTGCGGGATCAGGTGATATTGAAGGCGGAAGGGTTGTATGGGGGGTTAGGTAAGGGCAATAATGTACCTTCTTTTGGAAAGAAGTCAGTACCCAAAGGGCCTTATAAAGAAATTAGTGGTTTTCCAGTTAAAGTAAAGCCAGGTGCTCAAGAAAAGCACATTCCTCATACTCCAAATTACAAACAAGAAATAGCAAGTGGGAAAAATAAGAGTATCTTCTATGGGGATAATAAAACAGCATAAGAATTGCTTGATAAGTTTGCAGGGGAAGGCGAACTCTTAAAAAATGGTAGAGAAAGAGTAGACTTTGGTGAACCAATTGGCAAATTCTATGATATGAAAACTGGTAAGTATATAGAGACCACTAGAGGAATGATACATTATGGTAAAGAAGGTGCTCACATAGTTCCTTCAAAACCATTAGAACCATAAAAAAGGATGATGAAAGTGGAATATAATTCCTTGATAAGGATTTTAGATGAGTATGGGGGTTGTGAGTTGATAATAGAGTGGGAAAGTGGATTAAAAATTATCGGTAAACCAGACACCCTCTTTGAAACAGATAATGGATTAGTAGAAGATAGTATTAATTATACCGAGTATTATGCAGTTGCATTTCGGGTAAATCATATTTTGTCCCATCCTACCGCTAACGAAGGTAGTGTATATAATTGGTTGAGACAAAATAAAAGTTCATTGGTGGAAATATCTCTTTATGATGATCCACCAACTAAGGTTGCTCTAACTGACGGACAGAGTGTATGGAAGCGGGAAAGTCAAAAATAAAAGATGTTATTTTCACAAAAAACGTGTGGTCAATTTACTTTTAAAATTATTCAAAAAGTTTTATAATTAGTGTATAATAGTCCTGTCTAAATTCCTAGCTACCAGACGGATATTGGATCATTATGTCATAGAGATAGTATAAAAGTCATATATTCATCCGTTAAACACAACATGATGCGCAAAATGATAGGAAGTCATATATCGACGGCTTGGAACCCTCATTATTTTTTGTATTGATATTAACAGTTATCTTGCCGCCGGTTTTCAAATAAGTAAATGGAGGGGTGTTGACATGGCTTGGCTGACACGAAATGGGTTGAATATTCATTATGAATGGACAACATCGGAAAACCCGAATGCAGAGGATACGCTTATTTTGATTCACGCATTGGGAATGGACATGAACTCCTGGAACTTTGCGATTCCCTATCTTCGGAAAAACTACCACATCATGCGGTATGATATTCGTGGGCATGGAAAAACAAGTGCTGGAGAGATGAAAAGAACGGTGGATTTATTTCATGAAGATCTTTTATTTCTTATTGCTAAACTGAATATCCATTCCTATCATATTATCGCACATGGTCTGGGAGGTTTTTTTGGTGTGCAGCTTGCCGCCGGTGGAGATCAGGAGCTAAAGTCACTGATTATGATGAGTGTTTCTTTGCACTATCCTAAACATCTAGGAAATAAAGTAGTCGATCAGCGAAAGGAAGTGACAGCTGATAGGCAAAATATGCTGGAATTAGGACGGAGAGTCATGAATAACGCGTTTTACCCCCCAACGGAGGAAAAAGTGAAGGTTTTGTTGGATTCCTTTGAGCAGGTGTCCCCGGAAGTTTACTTTGAAATTTTTGATACCGATTTATTAGGAATTGGTGTGGACTTATTACGTAAAATAACCACCCCGATTTTACTATTGTCAGGGGCGGAGGATCCGATGTTCCCACCCGAATTGAGTAATGCCAGCTTGTATCTCAATTCGCATGCCAGGCATTATACCGTTCCGCAAGCATCGTTCATGATTCAGATGGATCAGCCAGAAATTATGACCGAGTGGATTCACAGCTTTATTCAAAAAGGAAAAAGTAACAAAACGCATGACATGTTGCCTGTTGATTATCAACACGAACTAACGAAGGAAATGTACGCGGAAATTGATGATATTCTTAATGAGCAGGAATATACGGCACCGACACTGCAGGTGAATGTGATGAACGGGTTTGCTGTCTATATAAATGGGCAACGGATTCATGACGGATGGGGGCAGCGAAAGGCAAAGCAGCTCCTTGTTTATTTGATCTTCCAGCAGTCCACAACCAGAGAAGAGCTTTGCGATATTTTCTGGTCTGAGGTAGATCTGGAGAGTGCTAAAAACAGGTTACGGGTATCTCTTCATCATTTGAAGAAACTATTGAATGCAGACAATGACGAAGCAGACTCTTCATTACTTGGGACGGAGCGGGAACATGTTTTTCTCCAGACCCACGTGCAGTCTGATTTGTTGTTGCATATGAAAGCTATCACAGATGCACATCGTATCGAGTCGTCAGTGGAAAAGGTCCAAGCATATAAGCGATTATTAAAAGATGTAACGGACAACCCAACTCCAGGATTGTATGAGGAATGGTTTCTGCAACTTCGCGATTCGATTGAGGGTGAGTGGGTAGAAATGGCACGATACCTTGCCGACATGCATGAGGGGCAAAAAGAATACGGGGAAGCGATTTATTATATAGAGCTCGCTTTACGTTATCATGTTGGTGCAGGTGAATTGATGGGACAATTGGATCGATTAAAGACAAGTTAAGAATGATGATTACAAAGTGAATTATTTATTTCGCTACCTAGCTACGTGAACTGTGAACTGGAGCTTACTTGCCTAAAATCATAAAAACCTCCATTCATTTACATAATTCCGACAACCAAATGATTATTTACGGCAAAAGTTCCTTATCCTTGTCTGTTTATTTCGGGTGTAAATCATCGTTTTAACAGATCGAGGATAATTTTTACTGTTTTTTTAAATTGCTTCCCTCCTCTGCTTTCCTTTTTATATCTGCATTAACATAATTGTGTTCATTTATCGTTATATTATTGTGATAATTATGTCAGTTTTTTCTTTTTAACATGTAATTGTAATGATGGTGTAATGGTTCTTATGATATCTCTGTAATAGGGGAAGAGGGCAAACATAGAGAAAAGGCATACAAACAAAAAACTGCCAGTCTACCTATAGAAATTTATTATACTTTAGGAGGTAAACATGAGCCATAAGGTATACGAGAAACTTGACCAGGAATGGGTAGATTTGATGTTGGAGGCAAAGAAGGCAGGACTGAATTTAGCTGATGTGCGAGCATTTTTTGTTGAGAACAATAAGAAAGGTATGTATTCTAAGGTGTCATATGAATTATGGCCAAATAACGGTTCTGCACATGGGAAAAAGAATATCTCTGTATAACATATTCCCGGTACAAAAGTAGTGGTATGGAGAGACCAAAAAATAATCTGTCGGTGGCAGATCAAATCGTATAGAGATTTGGTCTTTTCTTGTCGTCTAAGAAATTATAAATTTTTTATGCCTGTGGATAAATGGTGGCAGAGGAGAAGTTCAGCTAAGATCGCGACGTCCTGTCGCAACGCTGAACTGACCTGCATCCTGTAGCTCTTCGTCCGGCTCCAGCGCTAAAGCCAAGCAAGCTTCACACTTCTCCATGCAGATCAAGTCAACATCGGTTCAGGGGACAGGACGTGCCGAACATAGTCGGCGTTCCTTCGTCCGGGTGCTTTCGCCGTTGTTTTGTACTATATCCCTATTTAATTGAGACGACTAGGCACCAATGTGTGCATCGATGTACCTGTAAAGTATCAAAAACACGCATTTATTCCTAAAATAGGGATAAATTTTTCACTAACTCCATTTAAATGGCTGTATCGCTTGTATAATGTTATTTCCCATTCCTATCGCTTAAATACGCATGTAGGAGAGTATCGGGACTTTTGATACAATTAAGAATAGTTGTCAATCGTGAAATCCTTATCAAACAGGCTGTGACGATGATGATTGTTTGAACAAGTGAAAGAAAAGTAGGGGCAATTAAGGGACAACTATTACACAAATGAAGGGAGTTTTTTTTATCTTTGCTAAACGCAATTTTAAATTTAGTATGACAGTTTTTGCACTGCTTCTTATGCTGTCAATGCTCTTAGCTGCATGCGGGGGAAACGATGAAAAGGAAGAAGGTACTGGCGACTCGAATACGAATGATGCTGAAGCAAGCGAATCGCTCGAACTAGGTCAGGAAACGTTAACGATACCTTATGTGGCATGGGCAAGAGAAACAATTAGTACACATATGCTGGCTGCACTACTCGAGGAAGTTGGCTATAATGTTAAACTGAGCCAAGTGGAGGCCGGTCCGATGTTTACCAGTGTTGCCGATGGTTCAGCCGATTTCCATACATCTGCATGGCTGCCGGCTACGCATGCTTCATACTGGGAAAAATATGAAGATGATCTTGTGAAAGTAAACCAAGTGCTTGATAAGGCGCCATTGGCATTGACGGTGCCAAGTTACATGGAAGATGTCAACTCTATTGAGGATTTGAAAGATAATAAGGAGCTTGGGGATTCCGTTGACTGGAAGGTTATTGGAATCGATCCGGGCGCCGGGATTATGGAAAATACCGAAAAAGCATTTGATGAATATGGCTTGGATAATTGGGAGCTGACGACAAGCTCAGAAGCGGCGATGCTTGCTGAACTGCAGGCAGCCATGGAAAATGAAGAGCCAATTATCGTGCCGCTTTGGAAACCCCATTGGGCATTTGGAGCGATGGATTTGAAAATGCTCGATGATCCCAAAGAAGTTTACGGCGGAGATGGCGACCAGATTTACACGGTAGCCCGCAAAGGTTTGGAAGAAGATGCCCCAAGAGCGTACAAAGTATTGGAGCAATATGAAGAGAATTATGACATGATTGAAGAAATGATGCCTCCAGTTTATGTGGATGATAAAGATCCAGCTGATGTGGTCAGAGAATACATGGAAGATAATCCGGATCAAGTTGATGAATGGCTTGACGGCATACCAACTGAATAAAGAAGAATGGAGCAAGGATGTTGGACATTCTTGCTCCATTTTTAATAGCAGAAAGTGTGACACGCAGTGTAAAAGATATCAGTGAAGCCTTTCTAGACCAATCTTAGCTACCACAAATGAAGCTGTACAACATATTTTTAAAAAAAGTTAAATTGCCTATTGACACGTTCTTTATAATGAACTATTATAATCTATAACGATCGGGAATAAAGTCCCGAAATATAGAATAATAAAAAGATGCATATACGACTTTTTGACCTGTCTCTTCTCTATGGATAATTTTTGAAAAGACAACCATCCATGCACATGCACGTGCGACCAGCCGGTTAAGGAAAAGGTTTTGCCTTATCGTTCGTTATATTGAACAAAAGGGTGTAAAAGTGAATGTATTCCCATTTCAAAACGAAATTAGGTGTCTCATATGATGAAAGAAAACCAGGATAATTTCATTAAAAATATGAAGGGCAGGGAAATTAGCTTAAAGGAGTACTATGTCGTCGTCAAAAAACGTCTATGGCTGATTGCTCTTATTACTGTCATTACAACTGTTGCTGCATATTTTTACAGCAATTGGCATAATACACCGCTTTATCAGACATCGACAAGGGTCGTTATTGACTCGGACAGTGGGAATATGAAGACATTAATGGTTATGATTAAAGATCCAATTATTATGGAGAATGTGAAAAACGAATTACAGCTGACCCGCTCGGCTGATCAACTGGCTGAGCAAATTGGTGTCGAGCAGCTCGATGAATCACAGGTTGTTAAGATTTCGGTTACGGATGATAATCCCGAAATGGCGGTGCAGATTGCGAATACAACAGCGGAAACCTTTAAGCGGGAGATTGTGCATATTTTAAATTTTCGTGATGTCCAATTACTTTCAGACGCCAAAGAAAACCCATATCCAATTAATAGTACACAAAACCGAACGATTATCATTGCCGTTATTTTTGGCGTGATCACCGGCATTGGTTTGGTATTTTTGCTCGATTCACTCGATGGAAAGATACGGGAAGAACGAGAAGCGGAAGATATTTTAGGCGCACCTGTTCTGGGGTTCGTTTCTAATATGACGAAGAAAAAGGCAACGAAGAAAAAGGTGAAAAAGCGTGAACAGGTAGTAGCATTAGGGGGTGAGGCAGTTGATCTCAAAAAGAAAAAGGCAGAGGGCTACTAGTATAAAAGGGCATCTTGTTACCTATTCCAACCCGGATTCAGTTGTTTCTGATGAATTTCGGGCAATCCGCACTAACATTAATTTTTTGACCGAAGAAAGGCGGAATCGAACGTTTATTATTACATCACCGGAGATCGGGGAAGGGAAATCAACGATTACGGCAAATTTAGCTGTTTCGATGGCCCAACAAAAAGAACGAATCCTTTTAATTGATGCAAATCTAAGGGGTCCTGTTATACACGATATATTTAAAATCCCGAATGAGGTTGGGTTAACGGATATCCTTTCCGGTAAGGTCCATATGGAAAGTGCAGTCCAGAAAGCGTCAATTCGTCACCTGGAAGTTCTGACAAGTGGTGCGATTACCGCTAATCCTGCTGAGATCTTGGGAAATGTGTATATGAATGACTTACTAACATCCGTTGCCGCTACCTATGATGTGGTGTTAATTGATTCTCCACCGGTCCTAACGTCGACGGAAACAAGGGTGCTGGCAAACCAGTGTGATGGTGTCATTATTGTCTTGAAACGGGGTAAAACCGAATTGGAAAAAACAACGGAAGCAAGTCGTGTGTTAAAGCTTGCCCGGGCAAAGTTGGTTGGTTCGATTATGAACGAAAAATAGTTCCCGGTTATTTTTTTTAAACTTGTTGTTCGTTATTAGGAATATTATGTACGCTAAAAAGGTTTTTTCTTATGCCGCGAGCTTTTTTTTAGGAGTGAGTCTATGAAATTAAAATATTGGATTGAATGCCGTATATTACGAAAACACCGTTACAGCTATTATGATGACCGTTGCATTGTTTGCGGCAAAAAGTCGAAACGGGCGGTATAACATGTATCGCAAAACTAAAATACGTAGCAGTTAAATAAAGAGCAACATAAAATCTGGTGATGTCTGCTTACCAATAGCAATGCAGGCACTCGGTCATGCTGTGGGTTGAAAGAAACCTTAGACGCGCTCGTTGTCGAAAGTGTGATGTGAGGGTGGGTTTGATGCCCGTATACATAATTTTGTTCCTAAATTCAATTGAGAAAGGGGGGAGCACATGACCTACCATCAACGGTTATCGTTATTTATCATTTTTGATTCAGGCATTGTATTAACAGCTATTTTTATTAGTCAATTCCTGGTAACCGCGGCTTTATACACTTTCACCTGGCCAATAATCATCAGTTCCGCTGTTATTTTACTAAGCTATTATTTCTTTTCTCTTAAACTGAAGCTTTATAAAAAGGCCTGGGAATATGCGAGTGTTGGAGAATTAGTCATCATTTTCCAAGTCGTTACCTGTTCCATTTTGCCTGTTTTAGTCGTTCAACAGTTTTTCTTCCAGGATGTATTGTTGCGACTGCTTACGGTCACATGGCTGCTTGAAATGATGCTGATCGGCGGGTCACGCTTTATGTGGCGGCTGTACCGCGATTTTGTTCTGCTAAAACCAATAAACAAAAAACGAACACTCGTCATTGGCGCTGGATCAGCTGGAACAATGGTAGCGAGACAACTTTTAAAGAACAAGGATAGCGATCTGATTCCAGTGGCGTTTATTGATGACGATATAAAAAAGCAGCAGCTGGATATCCTAGGCATCCCGGTCACTGGCGGGGTCAAACAAATTGCATATGCAGTCAGGGAACTAGCGATTGAAAACATTATTATTACTATCCCATCGTTAAGCAGGAGAGAACTAAATATTATTTTTCAGGAATGTGCCAAAACGAAAGCCAAAACAAAAATTATGCCGATGCTGGAGGATTTGGTGACTGGAAAAGTAGCGGTTAGCGAGTTTCGCGATGTACGGGTGGAAGACCTGCTGGGCAGGGCTCCGGTTGATATGGATATCGAAAGCATCTCGGAATATGTGACCGGAAAAGTAGTGCTTGTGACTGGTGCAGGTGGTTCGATTGGCTCGGAAATATCCCGTCAGCTTGCGAACTTTCAGCCGCGGCAGCTTATTTTGCTTGGTCATGGAGAGAACAGCCTTTATTCGATTGAATTGGAGTTAAAGGAGCGTTTTAGCAAAAGCCACATTAACGTTGTTGTAGAGATTGCGGATATCCAGGATGCCGAAAAAATGATGCGGCTTATGGAAAAATACCAGCCTGAAGTTGTGTACCATGCCGCAGCACATAAACATGTTCCATTGATGGAGCGCAACCCGGAAGAAGCGGTGAAAAATAATATGATTGGTACGCTAAACATTGCCCGTGCAGCCGATTGGAATTATGTGCAAACGTTTGTCATGATTTCAACAGATAAAGCAGTTAATCCGACAAGTGTGATGGGTGCATCGAAAAAACTGGCCGAAATGATTGTCCAAGGCATGAATCAAACCAGTAAGACGAAATTTGTCGCGGTACGGTTTGGCAATGTCCTGGGAAGCAGGGGTAGTGTGATCCCGCTATTTAAAAAACAAATTGCTAAAGGTGGTCCAGTAACCGTAACACACCCCGAAATGGTGCGCTATTTTATGACGATTCCGGAAGCGTCCCGGCTGGTTATCCAAGCTGGCGCATTGGCGAATGGTGGTGAGGTGTTTGTTTTGGATATGGGCGATCCGGTAAAGATTGTGGATCTGGCGAAAAATCTAATCAAATTATCCGGCTATTCCCTTGACGAAATTGGCCTGGAGTTCACGGGTATCAGGCCGGGGGAAAAGCTTTTTGAAGAGCTGTTAAAAGATGATGAAGTTCATGACCAGCAGATTTATCCCAAAATTTACGTTGGAAAAATGACAACGCTTTATTCACAAGAGATCGATGACATAATCGAAACCTTTATGGTAATGGATCGCGATACGCTAAGGGAAAAAATGATTGACCTGGCAAATCGGAAGCCCGCAAATAAAGCAATGTCAGCTGTTCCGATATCAAGTTAGAAAAAGAGGGGATATACATGGTTTTAAAAATACTCTTTTGTGCAACAGTGGATTATCATTTCAAGGCCTTTCATTTACCATATATGAAATGGTTTAAAGAACAAGGTTGGGATGTTCATGTCGCAGCAGGGGGTAAATTAACATTGCCATATACAGACATAAAATATTCGCTCCCAATTCAACGGTCTCCTTTTTGTGTGTCAAACATGGAAGCGTATCGACAGCTGCGAAATATTATTGAGGATAATAACTATGCGTTAATCCATTGTCATACACCGATAGGCGGGCTGCTTGCACGGCTGGCGGCACGCGAAGCAAGAAAGTGTGGTTCAAAGGTTGTCTATACTGTACACGGGTTTCACTTTTGCAAAGGGGCACCGATCATAAACTGGCTGATGTATTACCCCATTGAAAAATCTTTGGCCCAAATAACCGACTGTCTGATCACAATTAATCAGGAGGACTATGCACGGGCGGTGGCTAAGCGATTTCGCGCAGGGAGGATTGAACAGGTTCACGGTGTCGGTGTTGATACAGAAATGTTTAAGCCGATTGATGCTCATACAAAAAATAAACTGCGAAATGTCTTTGGCTATCAAGCGGATGACGTTTTATTATTTTATGCAGCCGAATTTAATAAGAATAAAAATCAGCAATTTCTGCTTTATGCATTGGCATTGCTGAAAAAAGAAGCCCCACATGTCAAATTACTGCTGGCAGGTGTTGGACCGTTATTGGAAACATCCAAGCGGTTGGTAGCGGAACTTGGCATTGAAAAAATGGTCGATTTCCTCGGCTTTCGCAACGATATTGACAGGCTGTTGCCAATGTGTGATATAGCGGTCGCTTCGAGCAAGAGGGAAGGGCTGCCAGTTAATGTTATGGAAGCAATGGCCTGTGGATTGCCGGTTATCGCTGTTACAAACCGGGGGCACAAAGAATTAATCGACGATCGCGAAAATGGGTTTCTTGTAGAGACTTGGGATCCTGAAGAATTTTCGAATCAGCTGCAAACGCTTGCTGAAAATAAGGTGATGCGGCGTAAATTTGGTCGCAATGGCAGGAAGAAAATCGTGGCAACCTACAGCATAACGAACGTTTTGAAGGAAAAAACAGCCATATATCGATCACTGATGATAGAACAGGAGGAAACAGGATGGGCGGTCCAATAAGGGTCTTGCATGTGGTAGTCAACATGAATCGCGGCGGTGCAGAAACGCTAATTATGAATCTATATCGGAATATCGACCGCACAAGCGTACAATTTGATTTCCTGACGTTTAAGGAAGGCGTTTTTGACGCAGAAATTATCAAAATGGGTGGGAAGGTTTACCGAATACCCTATATTACCGACGTCGGGCATATTGGCTTCATCAAACAGGTGACAGCATTTTTGGCCGCACATCCAGCGTACAAAATGGTTCATTGCCACATGGATAAAATGGCTGGACTCGTTCTGCGAGCTGCGAAAAAACAGCATGTCCCGATCCGAATCGCCCACAGTCATAATACCAAGAGTGAAGGTGGCTGGTTACAGCGAATGTATAAGAGCTATGCCGGGAGTCATGTCAAGCGTTCAGCTACCCATTTCTATGCCTGTTCCCAAGCTGCATCGAAATGGTTATTCGGCGCAAAGTCAAAGCAGGCATGGATTGTAAAAAATGGGATTGAAGCGGATAAATTCAGCTATTCCAACCAGGTCAGGAAGGAAATGCGAAGGGAGCTTGGGGTTGCTGAGGATTGTTTTGTTTTGGGGCATGTTGGCAGGTTTGCACCGCAAAAAAATCACCAGTTTTTAGTGCAGGTATTTGCAGCCGTCAAGAAACAATTACCAAATGCTGTTCTAATTCTGGCTGGTGACGGGCCGTTAAAAGTCGAAATTAGCAAAACAATAATGCAACTAAATTTGCTAGATCATGTTCGGTTTGTCGGCGTCCGGAGTGATATTGAAAAAGTTTTGCAGGCGGTTGATTTATTTGTTTTTCCATCCCTGCATGAGGGACTGCCGGTGACGTTGATTGAGGCACAAGCTGCTGGTCTGCCCTGTGTGATTGCAGACACGATAACAAAAGAAGTGGACTTGGGTGTCGGATTGGTTAGACGGCTGCCATTAACGGACAGACAGACTTGGATCAAGCTGCTTGTCCGCATGGCAAAACAGGAAAGTTCAAGAAAATCTGCCAACGGGGGATTAGCCAATAGCGGGTATGATATCTGCCAGACTGCCAAGCACATGCAAACTTCCTATCGGGACCTGGGGGCGTTGGTTACATGAAAAAATTGACGATTTTTACCCCGACATATAATAGAGCGTATTGTCTTGGTGTTTGTTATGCCAGTTTAAAGCGGCAAACATGTCAAGACTTTATTTGGCTAATCATTGATGATGGTTCCACCGATCACACGAGGGAACTGGTTGCGGAATGGATCAAGGAGGCCAGCATCGATATTCAGTATTACTGGCAGCCAAATCAGGGCATGCATGGCGCACATAACACGGCATACGAACGAATCACGACCGAATTAAATGTTTGTATTGATTCTGATGATTACATGCCGGACGATGCTGTAGAGAAGATCCTTTCGTTTTGGGAGAATCATGGTAGTGAGGATGTGAGCGGGATCATTGGTCTTGATGTTGGTACTGATAATCAGGTTATCGGGACGCGATTGCCAGATGAAAGGCGTTCATCCACATTGTTTGCTTTGTATAACCAGCATGGTGTGAAAGGCGACAAGAAACTGGTGTACCGGACGGAATTAACGAGGAACTATCCATATCCAATCTTTGGGAATGAAAAATATGTTGGGCTCGCTTACAAATATTACATGCTTGATAAAGACTATGAATTGCTGTTGATGAATGACATTTTATGCTGTGTGGAATATCTGCTAGACGGCTCATCCACTAACATGTTAAGCCAGTACCGCAAGAACCCGAGAGGCTTTGCTTTTTACCGGAAAGCACTGATGAAATTGCCTTTTGCCGGTTCTTTTTTTAAATTCAGGCAGGCGATCCATTACGTTTCCAGCAGCCTACTGATGAAAAACGGTGCCTTTTTACGTGAAACGCCAAGTAAAATGCATACGATTCCGGCTATTCCATTTGGTTGGGCATTATCCGTCTATATCAAAAGGAAAACCAGGTCTGCATAGATTCGGGATTTAGAAAGGGTAGTTCACATGACGTTACTATGGATCAATCTTGCCATCGTTTTTGGTTGTTCATTTCTTGCAAGGTATTTTGCTAGACCTGTTCCAGTGACTGGATTATTCTTGTCTGTTAAGCCGAATAAGTTGTTTGTTTTATTCGCATTTGCATTCACTGTAGCCGTATCAGGACTGCGGGCAAATATTGGGGATACGTATTTCTATAAGCATATCTATAAAATAAACGATTTTACCTGGGACTTCATATTATCAGAGAAGGATATCGGATTCGGTGTTTTACAAATGCTGTTAAAAACCTTGCTATCCGAGGATCCGCAAGTTCTTATTTTCGTAACAGCGTTCATAACCAATGTGATTATTTTTATCGTTTTATATAACTATTCCCGCATGATTGAGCTAAGTTTATATGTCTATATAACGGGCGGATTATTTTTGGTGTCGATGAATGGGATCAGACAGGCTCTTGCCGGGGCGATTGCTTTTACCGCGATAAAGTTTTTAAAAGAAGGGAATTGGCTTAGTTATTTTATCGTCGTTTTAGTTGCATCATTGTTTCATCAAAGCGCACTTATTCTGCTGCCGGTTTATTTTATTGTCCGCTTCAAGGCATGGTCCAAAGCGACGGTTGCACTGTTAATTTTCGCTGTTTTGATCGTAATCGGGTATGAAAAATTTTCTTCCGTGCTGTTTACGGTTATTGAGGATAGCCAATACGGTGACTATAAAAATTTCGCGGAGGGTGGGGCGAATAGTTTGCGGGTGGCAGTGAACGCTGTACCACTGATTATTGCCTACCTGGGAAGAGAAAAGCTGAAAAAAAACTTTCCGAATAGTGATTTTATCGTCAATATGAGCTTGATTGGCTTTCTTTTTATGGTTATCTCAACGCAAAATTGGATCTTTGCTAGATTTTCCATGTATTTTGGACTCTATCAATTAATTCTTATTTCCTGGATTGTCAAGCTGTTCAGGGAAAAGGATCAGAAGTTTATCTACTTTGGGATTATCGTTTGTTACCTTGCATATTATTATTATGAGAATGTTGTCAGTCTGAATATTATGTATCGGAGTGATTATTTTGGGTGAAGGCCGTTAGTACCGATGCCTTTGCAGGGGTTGCTTAAAAAGGGGATCGCTGATAAAAGTGAGAAAATCGCTGATAAAGGCGGACAAATCGCCGATAAAGTGGTGCAAATCGCTGATAAACTGCATCAAACCGTTGATAAAGTCATCGATATCGCTGATACATGTTTCATGCATAGGTTGGTAGACAATAACAGCCTTCGTTAAAGAGGCTGCTTTAAAAAGGAAGAAGGTGTTGTGATGGCCATTCTTGTAACAGGTGGTGCCGGTTATATTGGGAGTCATACGTGTGTAGAGCTGCTCGATGCCGGATACGAAATTGTTGTGCTCGATAACTTTTCCAATAGTAGCCCGGAAGCACTGAAGCGGGTAGCAGAAATGACGGAGACCAATTTCAGCACGTATCCGTTTGATCTTATGCATAAGGAGAAGCTGAAACGAGTTTTTTCAGAAAATAGAATTGACGCGGTTGTTCATTTTGCTGGATTGAAATCAGTCAGTGAATCGGTTGTACACCCGCTTGAATACTATCAGAATAACTTAGCGGGGACGTTGAACCTTTGTGAAGTAATGGACCATTACGGGGTTAAAAAGCTTGTATTTAGCTCGTCAGCTACAGTATATGGCACAACAGACAACGTACCGCTAACGGAGGACGCTAAATTAAGTGCCATTAACCCATATGGCCGTACCAAGCTGATGATTGAAGAAATGCTTGCGGATTTGCATCGCTCTGATCCGACTTGGGGCATTGCTGTTTTGCGATATTTTAATCCCATCGGTGCCCACCGTAGCGGCCATATTGGCGAAGATCCCCGGGGCATCCCGAATAATTTATTGCCATATATAGCTCAGGTAGCTATCGGAAAACAACAGCGGCTGCTTATATTCGGAAATGATTACCCAACAAAGGATGGAACCGGGGTACGCGATTATATCCATGTCACCGATTTGGCAGTAGGGCATTTGCGGGCATTGGAAAAAATTCAGTCAGAGCCTGGCGGGATTGCGGCTTACAATTTGGGAACCGGCAGTGGCTATAGTGTACTAGAAATAGTCGAGGCCTTTGAAAAAGTTTCCGGTGTGACGGTTCCCTATACGATTACTAAAAGACGCAGCGGGGACACGGCGATCAGCTATGCCAATCCTGCCAAGGCAAACAAAGAATTAAATTGGCAGGCCACGCGCGGAATTGAAACGATGTGTGAAGATGTATGGCGCTGGCAGCAGCATAATCCGCATGGGTATGCACGTGGTGAAGTGGAGAGCATTGCATGGAAGTGAGAACTTGGGTGATGGAATTGTCCGCCCATTGATTTCGTTGGTGACACGGCTTTTTTGCATACAAATAAATAAACAAATAGAACTCCCGTTGTAATATGCAGCGGTTTTTTTATGTCTGAAAAAGGAGCGGTGGTGCATGAAACGGGTCATCGATATTTTCGTTTCTTTAACCATAATTATTTTGTTATTTCCGATTATAATTGTTACCGGATTAACAATCAGGTTCGTGATGGGGTCACCAATTTTGTTTAAACAAATGCGCCCAGGTTTAAATGGGCAGGGATTTTATCTTTATAAATTCCGAACGATGCAAAACAAAACCGATCTTCATAGTAATGCAGCCGATGATGAAGCGCGTATCACCCCGTTAGGCATGTTTATCAGAAAGTACAGCCTGGATGAACTCCCGCAGTTGTTTCATGTGTTAAAAGGCGAGATGAGCCTGGTTGGTCCTAGGCCACTTTTAATGGATTATTTGGCCCTTTATAGTGAAGAGCAAAGGTTGCGCCATATTGTAAAGCCTGGGATTACTGGATGGGCGCAAATCAATGGCCGTAATGCAATAACCTGGGAGGAAAAATTTAAGTTAGATACGTGGTATGTGAAAAACCACAGCACATTATTAGACTGCAAGATTATAATGCGGACGATTGTAAAAGTCTTAAAGAGAGAAGGAATCAATCATCAAGGTTCCGTGTCGATGAAAAAATTTGAAGGTACAAAAAACGTACGATGACAGCGGTAATCATACTTGGAGATGGCGGACATAGCAGGGTGATCCAAGAAATAATCGCCGGCAATGCAGCCTATCAAATGAAGGCGATTTTGGATGATAAGTACAATGCAGGATTTCAACAAAAGGGAATTATTCATGCCCCGATTGCTTTTTTACCGAAAGTCTTTTCTAAAGGCAGCAAAGTGGTGGTTGCCATTGGCGATAATCGAACAAGAAAGCGGATTGTCCAGAGCCTCCATTTATTACCGAAACACTATTTAACGGTCATCCATCCGAGCGCTATTGTAAGTACCTCAGCCCGAATTGGATGTGGGACAGTGATCATGCCCAGCGCTGTCATTAATGCCAATGCTGAAATTGGCGCGCATTGTATCGTCAATACATCGGCAATTGTGGAGCATGACAACGAAATTGACGATTTTACCCATCTTTCCCCAAATACGACGCTGACAGGAAATGTAACTACGGGTGTTGGAGTGCATGTTGGGGCGGCAGCGACAATTATACCGGGGAAGCATCTTGGCAGCTGGTCGGTAATTGGCGCAGGGTCAACGGTCATTGAGCATATTCCAGCATATAGCAAGGCTGTTGGAAATCCAACGCGAATAATCGAACAGATATTGATGAACTAGCTTCTGGTGCACCATAGAAAGATACCAAAGTCAATCGAGAATTTTACAAAAAAGGCGGTGGTTTTATTGACAAAACCAAGGGTCCATCTTTCGTTGCCGCATATGAGTGGGAAGGAGCAGCTTTTTTTGGATGAGGCATTTCAAACCAATTGGGTCGCTCCGCTTGGGCCACATGTGGATGCTTTTGAACAAGAAGTTGCGGAATATGTTGGCATGAAAGCGGCTTGTGCTGTTAGTTCCGGCACAGCCGCGATTCACTTGGCACTTGCTCTATTAGGGGTGAAAAGCGGTGACCGGGTGTTTTGCTCGACACTTTCGTTTGTAGCAAGTGCCAATCCGATTTTGTATCAGGGTGCCGAGCCTGTTTTCATCGATTCCGAGCCGAATACCTGGAACATGTCACCATCTGCACTGAAACATGCATTGCACACAGCTGCAATAAAAGGAAAATTGCCTAAAGCGGTCATTGTTGTCCATTTATATGGTCAAAGTGCCAGGATGGATGAACTATTAAAATTATGCCAGACGTACGGTGTTACGCTGATCGAGGATGCAGCCGAATCCCTTGGGTCGACATACAAGGGAAAAGCTAGTGGTACATTCGGTTATTTTGGTATCTATTCGTTTAATGGGAACAAAATTATCACAACATCTGGTGGTGGCATGCTTGTCTCAAATGATGCATTGGCCATGGAAAAGGCACGATTTTTAGCGAGTCAGGCACGGGATCAGGCAATCCATTATCAGCACAGCATGATGGGGTATAATTACCGGCTAAGCAATCTCCTGGCCGGTGTAGGGAGAGCACAATTACAAGTGTTGGACGAGCGGGTGGATGCGCGAAGAAGGATATTCAGCCGTTACACTGCAGCATTGGCCGATCTCGCTGGAGTGGCTTTCCAGCCGGAATTGGCGGAATCGAGGTCAAATCGCTGGCTTACGGTCTTAAGCCTTAACGAAAACGAAACAAACGTAACCGCACATGAATTAGTAAAAGCTTTTAGACAGGAAAACATCGAAGTCCGTCCGGTGTGGAAACCGCTTCATATGCAGCCACTTTTCCAAGCTGTTGATTATTATCCGCATTATGACGGTGAGCATGTGGCTGAACGCTTGTTTCAATCGGGGATCTGCCTGCCATCCGGATCCAATTTAACCGATGTAGAACAAACACGTGTTATTGCCTGTTTTCGGCAGACGTATCGGATCGCAGAAACAAGCCGGAAGCGGATGGTCTTATCCCGTATTAACGGGCTGTAATACCTCTGCTGAATGAAGTTTCACTTTATCCCACTCTTAACGGATAGTTAGGCACCTACTTCAAGATTTTGAGGTGAAACCCAAAAGGATAAGTGGGAATCAACTGTTCGTAAAGGTTCGATTCTGTTCAACTAAATAAAGTTTCATTTTATGAAAGTACGAGGTAAAAGCCATGATAGGAACAACTATTAAACAGATTCGAGAGTTGAAAGGGTTAACGTTATCCGAATGTGCTGAACGAGCGAATGTATCTAAATCATATTTAAGCAATATCGAGCGCAATTTTAATCGGAATCCGTCCATTCAAATTGTCAAAAAAATTGCCGCCGGATTGGACGTTGATTTGCGGACACTGATTGGAACAACACCAGTGACCAGACTTCTGGATGATGAATGGCTGACGTTTGTTCAAGAACTGCAAGAATCGGGTGTCGACAAAGATCAGCTTCAAGAATATAAAACAGTGATTGAATTTGCGAAGTGGCAAAACGATTTGCAGGGCAAAAAAGAAAAGTAAGGTGGTTGCATGAAGCCAGTCAAAATTCTACACGTCGTCGGCGCAATGAATCGTGCCGGAACCGAAACAATGCTGATGAACATCTATCGGGATATTGATCGTACGAAAATACAGTTTGACTTTATTTCCTACAGCGATCAAGAGGCGGATTATGACCAGGAAATTGAACGCTTGGGTGGAAGGGTGATCAGGCTAGGGAAAACGACATCGATTAAACAAATCTATCAGGCAATAAAAATGTATGGCCCCTATCATGCGATCCATGCCCATACCCTTTTTCACTGCGGGATTGCCAGTATTGCCGCTCGTTTAGCAGGTGTGAAAATTCGTATCGCCCATGCCCACACAACGTTGGATAAAAGTGATCGATTGCTTAGAAAACTGTATATTCGCTTCATGCGTAGACTTATCAAGCGATTCTCGACACATCTGTTGGCATGCAGCGCTGGGGCAGGAAGGTATTTATTTGGGAAAAGTGCGCTTACCAAATCAACATATACGTACTTCCCGAATGTGATCGATTTTGAAAGTTTCCTTGATGTTTCGAAAACGGCCATTGGGAAGTTCAAATTAGAAACTGGTCTCGGGAAACATTTGATTATTGGGCATGCCGGCAGATTTATCGAGGCAAAGAACCATGCTTTTTTAGTTGAAGTAACCAAGTTCCTCCAAGAAAAGGATCCGGCTGTTAAGGTGTTATTTGCTGGTGATGGCGACCTGAAAGACCAAATGGTAGCAGAAGTAAAAAAAGCAGGACTTGGTGATACGATTCATTTTTTGGGGAAACGAAACGACATTTCGACCGTGTTACACAGTATGGATGTGTTTGTTTTTCCATCGCTATACGAAGGACTCGGCCTTGTTTTACTGGAGGCACAGGCGAGCGGCATTCCGTGTGTGGTATCGGAGGCCATTCAGCCAGAAGCCGATATCGGTCTTGGGCTGATGAAAGCATTGCCTTTAGCGGTTGGCCCCTCCGCCTGGGCTGATAACATTATCTCATTAGCAGCAAACAAGGGCAGGAGCCAACATGATATTATTACAGCTTTTGAGCAAAAGAGGTATTCCATCATCCAAGGAATTGCAACATTGATGGAAATCTATCAACTAAAAGCAGGTGGAGTATATGAAAGAAATACTGGTCGCCTCTTTTGATATGGAAGTCGGTGGTGTGGAGCGCAGTCTGATCAGTATGCTGGATCACTTTGACTATGAAAACTATAAAGTTGATGTCATGCTTTATCGGCATCAAGGCGACTTTTTGAACCAGCTTCCGGACAAAGTGAACATATTGGAAGAAATCCCGCAATATGCAACGTTTCGTAAATCGATTAAAGAAATCATCGCTGAAGGAAACCTTTGTTTGGGTGGTTCGCGGATCATCGCCAAACGAATTGCCGATAAGCGAGGGAAAATAAGAGGTTTGGAGGAACCCGGTTATCAGCAAATGCAGCTAATGTGGAAATATGCTTTACCTTTCCTGCCAAAAATAAAAAAGAAATATGATGTGGCAATTAGTTACCTGTGGCCACATTACTTTGTTGCAGAAAAGGTACAGGCGGCGACAAAAATTGCCTGGGTTCATACGGATTATTCTACCGTTGAAACGGATATCAAAGTCGATGTAGAAATGTGGCGAAAGTTTGATCATCTTGTTGCTGTATCGGAGGGGTGCCGGGCATCATTTTTGGAAAAATATCCGGAACTAAAACAAAAAGTTCAGGTGATCGAAAATATCAGCTCACCGGAATTAATTCGAAGTCTGGCGGATCAACCAAGTGCTGACAATTCAATGGTTGCAGACCCTCGATTTAAAGTGGTTACGGTTGCCAGGCTGTCCCACGCTAAGGGCATTGATCAGGCGGTAAAGGCATTAAAGCTGTTAAAGGATAAAGGCTATGAAAATATCGCTTGGTATGTTGTTGGCTATGGCGGGGATGAAAAAGTGATGCGGAAATTAATCGTGGATAACGACCTGACAAATTCATTTTTCTTATTAGGAAAACAGATAAATCCCTACCCATTCATGAAAGCGGCAGATCTTTACGTGCAGCCATCAAGGTATGAGGGGAAGGCGGTTACGGTTGGTGAGGCCCAAATCCTTGGGAAACCGGTGTTGATCACAAATTACCCTACTGCTAGGAGCCAGGTTAACGATGGGTTGGACGGAGTGATTTGTGGCAAGTCAGTTGAAGGAATTGCGGATGGAGTGGAGCGTTTATATAAAGATGCTGAGATGCGAGGGCGGTTGGCGGCTGCCTGTTTGAATTTTAATTACCAGCAAAATGAATTAAATCGTTTGTATAACATAATGGAATAGATGAAAGAAGTGATTTGTATGAAGGTTTACACCATTACTTGTCATGATGTCTATAATCACGGTGCTTCCCTGCAAGCATATGCCTTAATGAAGTATCTGACAGCGTGCGGGCACAATGTAGAAATTATCGATTATAAACCAGATTATTTAAGCAATCATTATAAACTATCAAGGATTAATCACCCTCACTGGGAAAATAACAAACTGAAGAAGGTGATCTATTTAGCATATAAGTTGCCAGGCAGATTAAGAGGTCTGCAAAGGAAAAGGGCATTTGATACGTTTACATCGACATATATGATACGAAGTCGTAATCGTTATTGTTCTAATGAGGAATTAAAGAAACATTTACCGCCTGCTGACGCATACATATGTGGCAGTGATCAGATTTGGAATAGTCTTTACGAGAACGGAAAAGATCCAGCATTTTATTTAGATTTTGCACCTGAGGATAAAATAAAAGTATCTTATGCTGCAAGTTTTGCCACTGATACCATTTCTGCTCAAAGCATACCTTTCGTACAAAAGCATATGAAACGCCTGAATCATATCAGCGTAAGGGAAAAAAGTGGCGTGGAAATAGTAAAATCGATGAATATTTCCGGAGCAGTAAATGTTGTTGATCCTGTATTACTTTTGAATGAAATAGAATGGAACCTGGTAGGAAATCAAAAATTTACCGAGGACTATATTCTTGTTTATGACTTCGATAATAGCAGGTTAATTAAGGATGCAGCAACTGAGTTAGCAAAAGCAACAGGCTATAAAATTTACAGCATCAACCCTTTACATTTGAAGTATGCTGATAAGCAGTTTACGTATGCTGGTCCAGATGTGTTTGTGTCCATTATCAGAGATGCAAAATTTGTCATTTCTAATTCATTTCATGCTGCGGTTTTTTCGGTAATATATAAGAAGAATTTTGTCATTGTTAATAGAGAAGAGTCTATTAATACAAGAATGAGAGATTTTTTACAAGATCTGGATCTGAACGATAGGCTAATTAATAAAAGTTATAATCTTCAATCGCTCATGCACCCAATTAATTACCAAAGAAGACAGGATATTCTTACTGATAAAATTCTATTCTCGAAAAGGTTCTTATGTAACATGCTTTTAAGGGAGAAGGTGGAGGTTTCCTATGCGGAAGAAGGTGTTGTTTGTAATTGATTCCCTGAATAGTGGAGGAGCAGAAAAAAGTTTGCTATCCATGTTGACTTTATTCAATTATGAAAGATATGACGTCAGCTTACTCACGTTTTTATCGGATGGTCATTATCAGCCATTACTGCCCAAGGAGATTCATATATTGGATGTTCCAGCTTATTTTAACGTGCAACAGCATGGAATTAAATATTTGATAAAAACGGGAAGGGTGAAAGAGTTATTTTTGCGAATGATGACTTCCTTTTCACTGCGAAATCCCATGCGAAAAAAAATGCACAAAGCACAAATTAGCTGGATATGGACGACAAAGGGATTGGAAAAGTCAACGATTGAATATGATATAGCTATCGCCTATAGTCAGGGGACGCCGACATACTATGTTGCCGAGAAGATTAACGCTAAAAAGAAACTATGCTGGGTAAATACAGATTACAAATTGGCGGGCTATAACCAAACCTACGACAAAAAATATTATAAGCAATATGATCAGATTGTTACTGTTTCTAGATATAATCGGGACGTTTTTATAAAAGAAATGCCCATTGCTGCAAAAAAAACAATCGTCATCAACGATATCCTATCATCAGACTTAATTTATAAAATGGCATCAAAGGCTAGTGTATTTAAAGATAGTAGCGATATTAAGATTGTAACAGTTGGCCGATTGGTAGAAGTAAAAGGATATGATCTAGCCATCGAAGCGTGCAAAGAATTAAAACGGTCAGGTCTTTCGTTCAAGTGGTATGTCATAGGGGAAGGACCCTTGAAAAATGAACTGAGCGACATGATTCATAAATATGAGTTAGCAAATAATTTTATCCTGCTGGGTGTGCAGCAAAATCCTTATAAATATATAAAAAACGGTGATCTCTATGTGCAACCTTCACGATATGAAGGGTTTGGTCTCGCATTAGCAGAAGCTCGTATATTAAATATCCCTATTGTGGCTACAAATTTTGACGCTGTATATGAGCAAATTATAGATGGTGAAAATGGCATAATTACGGACATGAACAGTCATGCCTTGTATGAAGGAATTATGAATTTAATTCATGATAAACCTCTTAGAAACAATATCATTGACCATTTAAAACGTGAGAAAAAAGGAAACATGGGAGAACTTGAAAATGTTTATAAATTGATAGGATGATGAAAAAACAATGAAAACGAAAATTGTATTCATGGTTATTAATATGAATGTTGGTGGGACAGAAAAATCCTTATTAAATTTAATTGCAACATTGCCTGAAGATAAATATGAAATAACGATTGTCATGTTGGAGAAATGTGGTGGCTTTTTACCGTTCATTCCAAAAAGAGTACATGTCCATTATATAGATGAATATCCAAAAATAAGACGGATGATTCATGACCCGCCAAAAAAGGTAATGAAGCAGCTTGTTCAAGAAAAGCAATTTATAAAAATACTAACATTTACAACCGTACTTCTTCTTTCAAAAGTGTTAAAAAGAAAAAATGTATTTTTGAATTATGTACTGAAAAACACTCCGGATTTAGAAGGTAAATACGACGTTGCAATGGCTTATGCTGGTCCAATGGATCTCATAAGCTATTTTATTATCAAAAAAGTAAACGCTAAAAGGAAAGTTCAATGGGTGCACTTTGATGTCACAAAGATCGGTTTTGATAAACAATTTGCTACAACATGCTACCGAAGTTTTGACCGAATTTTGGTTGTTTCAAATGAGGGAAAGGACATATTAACAAGTACGCTTCCCAGATTATTTTATAAAATTGGTACCTATATCAATCCAATTTCAAGTGATCTAATTATTAAAATGGCTAATTCTGGGGAGGGATTTGAACAGAACAGTCACTTTAATGGCGTTCGAATACTTACTGTCGGTCGTCTGTGCAATCAAAAAGGTCAGGATCTGGCCATACCTGTTTTAGCTAGACTAAAAGAGGCCGGTTTTTCGGTTAAATGGTACTGCATCGGTGAAGGAAGTGCTAGAAGGAATCTTGAAGAGCGCATTAAAAAATATGGAATCGAAAAGGAATTTATTTTACTTGGTACTAAAATAAACCCATATCCATATATGAAGCAATGTGATCTCTACGTCCAGCCATCACGACACGAGGGTTATTGTATTACACTTGCAGAGGCAAAGTGTTTCGATAAGCCAATAATAAGTACTAATTTTACGGGAGTACATGAACATATTACCCACGAGAAAACAGGGTTGGTTGTTAGTTTTGATTATGAAGAGGTATATACTGCTATCAAACGTGTAATTGGAAATGGGCTTCGGATAAATCCAGAACCGAAAACGGCAGGGGATCGTCAATGAAGAAAAAAATATTATTTATGATTACAACAATGGATGTTGGTGGTGTGGAAAAGTCGCTATTGTCCTTGCTTTCTGTTATACCGGAGGATAAGTACGATGTAACCATTCTCTTTTTGGATAGACAGGGTGACTTCCTTGATGCAATACCTGATTGGGTAACAATCAAAGAGGTCAGTTGGTACAAAAAAGTTTGGGCAGACATTATTACCCCGCCACCAGATACATTGCATGGCTATTTAAAAGATAAAAGGTACATGAAGGCTTTTAATTTCGGACTTCATTATTTTTTGTCACGTGAATTGGATAATCGATATATCTATTACCGGCATATTTTTAAGTATGTTCCGAATAACGCTGAACAATATGATGTTGCCATCGCCTTTCAAGGACCTACCGACATGATTGATTATTACATTGCCTATAAGGTAAAAGCAATAAAGAAAATTTCATGGGTCCACTTTGATGTTTCGAAGCATTATATTAACGCAAATTTATATGAACGATTATATAAAAGTTTTGACCGGATTTTCGTTGTTTCAAATGAAGCTAAAAAACAATTAGTTACAAAGATTCCAGGTATCGTTCATAAAACTGAGGTGTTTAAGAATATCGTTTCAGAAAGTCTGATTCATGAGCTGGCAAGGGAAGACATTTCATTTGATAAAAATTATCGAGGCATACGAATTGTAACAGTTGGAAGGTTATCGATTGAAAAGGGTCAGGATATAGCTATTAATGTTTTGGCAAGATTACGCAACGAAGGTTATGAGATAAGATGGTATTGTATTGGCGAAGGTCCACAAAGAAGGAAATATGAAACATTGATAGAGGACTACGGATTAACGGAAGACTTTATTCTGCTGGGATCAAAATTGAATCCATATCCCTATATTGCAGACTCGGATATGTATATTCAGCCGTCGCGGCATGAAGGGTATTGCATAGCTTTAGCTGAAGCCAGATGTTTAAAAAAACCGATTATCGCGACAGACTTTATAGGTGCGCACGAACAAATTATTAATGGTGAAAACGGTTGGATCGTTAAGGCTACAGAAGAGGAACTTTATGAGAAAATGAAATTCTTAATCGATTATCCGCAACAACAAAAAAGGTTAAGAAGGAATTTGTCCAAAACGGAAATTGATACGTCAGCTGAAGTGGGAAAATTAATTGATTATATAAAGGTGTGACTTGCATGTGGGTAGTTATCAATAAGCTACTATCGTTTTTCAAAAAAAAAGAAAAGAAAAAACTGCTAATCTTGTTGTTTATGATGATTATAGCTGCCATATTGGAAACCGCCGGAATTGGGTTAATCATTCCGCTAGTTGGGATTGTAACTGAACCAAGTCTAATTCAAACGCAACCCATTTTAGCTTTTATATTCCGGTTGTTTCATTTTGATTCCAATCGGGTTTTTATCATATTTTCCGTTGTTTCGCTCCTGTGTGTCTTCGTAATAAAAAATTTGTATTTACTATTTTTTAATTATGCACAGGTCAGGGTTACGTCCAATCAGAAAGTTAAACTTTCTAAAGCGCTATTTAAGGAGTATTTAACCAAACCTTATACATTCCATTTAGAACGCAACACAGCGGAATTACTCAGGAATGTAAAAGATGAGGTTTCAACAGTATTTCAAGGAATTGTTATATCCGGGTTTCAGTTATTCACGGAAATTCTAGTAATTATTTGTATTTCTGCATTATTATTGGTGGCCGCCCCAATCGCCACGATAACAGCATTTATCTTATTAGGTGGAAGTGTTTTTACGTTTTTTAAACTGTTCCGTAAAAAGATAAGGCAATTAGGAAAAGAACAACAAAAAGTCAAAGGTGAAATGATCAAATGGGTCAATCAAGGATTAGGAGCAAGTAAAGAGGTGAAAGTATCCGGTAAGGAAAACTTCTTTATTAAATCTTTTGGTGAAAAGAGTCAAATTAGTGCCAACAATAGCAGGTATATGGAGATGTTGGAAGTTGTGCCGCGGTTATTTATCGAAACATTGTTAGTTGGAATTGTTCTAGTTACGTTATTGATTATTGTTTTCCAGGATACAAATACAACACAACTTGTCTCAACAATGGCTGTGTTTGCAATGGCTGCATTTAGGCTTATGCCTTCGATCAACAGGGTGATGGGACTGGTTACAACGATTCGTTATAGTCTGCCAGCTTTAAATGTTGTCTATCACGATTTAATTGTGACGAAAACGGGATTGGTACCTACCATGAATCCTTTTCATGTTATTAATCGTGGGAAAAGGGTTTTTCATCATTCCATAGATTTACATAATATCTATTTTCGTTATCCAGGTCAAAACAATTACGCTATAACAGGCGTGTCATTATCAATCCCGATCAACCATTCTGTTGCTTTTGTTGGGGAGTCAGGTGCAGGAAAAACAACGCTTGTGGATATTATTTTAGGACTATTAGAGCCGGAACACGGGGACATTTTAGTTGATGGAAAACATTTACACGAACAAAAGAGCCTATGGCAGCAAAAAATTGGCTACATTCCTCAATCTATTTACTTGTCAGACGATACGATTCGGGGAAATGTGGCCTTTGGTTTAGAAAAAAGTGAGGTAGATGATCTAGAGATTTGGCGGTCATTGGAGCAGGCACAGTTGAAAGAGTTTGTGGAACGGTTGCCTGGTAAATTGGATTCTTTTGTTGGTGAACATGGGGTTCGACTTTCGGGTGGCCAACGACAGCGTATCGGGATTGCCAGGGCTTTGTATCATAATCCGGAAATATTGTTCATGGATGAAGCAACTTCTGCATTGGATAATGAAACAGAAACGGAAATTATGAAAGCCATAGATGGATTAAAGGGTGAAAAAACATTAATCATTATTGCCCATAGACTTTCAACAATTAAAAACTGTGACACAGTATTTAAGATAAACAATGGTGAATTATTGACTACCACGAAAAAGTTGGCAGGGACGGGTGTGTAGGATTGGCTTACACATAGAAAATAAACGGGGGAAACGGTAGTGAGAGTAGACAATAAATTAACATACTATAATATCTATGATCTTTTTATTTCTGCAGAAAAGAATTATTTGATGTTGGGATGGTATTTATTGATCCGAACTAGAACATTTAATCTCCATGCACCCGCGCAAAGGAGCTATTTAAGATGGGTGCCTGGCAAGATTATCAAGGTTTATCGTGTTATTCGTATCATATACAGGCTCTTTATATTAAAAAATATTTATAGAAACAATAGAAACAATAGAAACCAATTTATTCAAGTGCCGTTTGAAGGTCATATTACTTTAGAAACTTGTAATGGTTATAAAGTGTTTGATTTACAAAAAAGGGTGGTTGTAACCCAATACGAGTTAGGGTATAAGGAGGAAATGTTTAATCAAGTTGCGAGAGGGTTTAAGGCGGTTAGTGAATATGGTGTATCCGCATCATTAAAATGGATTGATTATAAAAATAAATGTATCTATGAAGAATATCTGAATCTATATAGAGCAGATCCATTTTTTCCATTTTCGACGTATTTTTATAATCACATACTCCCTGTTTGGGAGCGAAACCTCACATTGTTCCCTATGAAAAAAGTAGATGCAAGAACATATATTTTACAACAGCGGTCCTTTATAACTAACAGTATAGAACAATTAAAATCTAAAGGATATGATCAAGATAAACTAGTATATATTGACAACTTTGCAAATAAATTAACAGAGAGATTGCTAACAAGGGAAGGTCAGGAATCAATTTACCTAAGTTTGACACATGGGGACATGCACTTCAAGAATATTTTGTTAGGTAAAAAGTACGGTTTAATGATTGACTGTAATACGTTTGAAGAGCGTTCTATTTTTCACGACTTATGTTTTATGTTTTTTTATCATCTAATTAAAAAACCTTCGATAGATTCCATAGATTTAATAAATAAACTGGAGGGCTACGCGAAATGGTCAATAGTTAAAAATGACTGGGGTGAATACTGTCCGACCTTTGCTGCAGTTAAATTTTATAGACAACTTTTTTACTTGGAGCATATTGTCACTGCATTTGAATTTAATATCAACATATATGTCGAAGAACACACGCAAGGTGAAAGCGAATTAAGTTACTGGAATCATGTAATCAAAGTAATAGACAATGCTGATAGAAAGCAAATATTAATTGATTTGAAAAATGATAAAGTAGCTAATTGAAATGATTAATTTTATAGAGAGATTGGGAGCATTCTATTAAACAAGGGGTGATTCATATGTCGATTATACACAATACCATTAGTAAATTAATGGATCGAAATATTGGTATGGACAAAATGATTAAACTGATTGAATATACAAGAGGATTATATCGATATCCATCAAGGATGATAGGCAGGAGGATAAAGAAAGACACAAAGAATAGTACGGATATTCTCGTTATTGCTGCACATCCGGATGATGAAATTTTAGGTGTTGGCACTACAATATACAGACACATAAAAAACGGTGATAATGTGACAGTTGTTTATGTGACAAATGGTTCAGGTGGAGATGGCGCAAGTTGGAAAACAAAGATAAATGACACACATCATATATCAGAAATTAGGTATAGGGAGGGAATTAAAGCCTTGTCTCTGATTGGCATGTTTGCCCAAGATGTGATTTGTTTAGGATACCCTGATGCAGGAACACATCGTTATGTAGACCATATAGCGCATGATGTTTTATCGCTAATACAAAAGTTGAAGCCCGAACGAATTTATGTTCATTGTATAGAAGGTGGACATAGTGATCACGATTTTACGAGTTTCATTGTAAAAGCTGTTTGTGGAAAAATAGAATTTAATAATGTGTATGAATGGGCGGAATATAATCGTTCTCAGCCTTTAGGTACCAAGGATGTGAAATTCTTAGATAATGGATCACATTGTTCAAAGTCAATCAACATAGACATAACTGACAGGGAACGTTTGTTAAAGAAAAAGATGCTGGCATGTCATAAATCACAGGGTGTTGTAGCCCATTTCACGATGGGTGAAGCTATACGTCAAGCAAATTTAACCAATATGGAAGTGGAGCTATTGAAGTATTCTCTGTTTCCAAAAAAGAGACTAAGGCCAATTATGAATCAGTTGTTAAAATACATTGAGCGAAGAAGATCTTGCAGTATAGATTGTAGTTGCTAAAGTGGCTAGTGGATTATTATTGTGTTATTTATAAAATTGAGAGGTGTGAAGGATTTGGAAGCAATCATTCACAAACAATTTGACATCCTAGAAAAAACACTGCCGAAATGGGAAATATTGAAAGAAGAGTTTCATGATATAACGATTTTTCAAGATATTGAATGGATTAAAAGCTGGTGGAAGTATAAGAACAAGAACAAAATCTATACTCCATATATTGTTCAAATAAAAAAAGGAAGCAGAACAATAGGTATTATTCCCTTCTATATTTCGAATAAAAAGTTTATAAATGTAACATTTAAGGTTTTAATACCCTTGGGTGCAAAACACTCAGACTACTTAATACCAATGTTATCAAAAAAATATTCAGCAAAAAAACAGCTTGAAAAGGGGTTTGAAAAAATATACAGTGACAGAAAGAATTGGGATTGCATTGACTGGGGGAACATCCCTAAAGGATCTGTTTTTGATTCTATGTTGAACAGCAGAATAGCATATGACAGTAAAATAGAAAAAAAAGAGGGTTTTTATATTTGTCCATATCTGTTCCTAGGTAAAGATGCTGAAGAAACAACACGAAAATTTGATAAAAAACTTGTTAAGGAAATTTTAAAAAAGGAAAAGAAATTAAAGAGAAATGGCCAATTGGCTTTTAGAAAGGTGCAGGAAGAATTTGAAATAGAACCTATAATGAATGCATTTTTTGAATTGCATTGTATCAGAAATGAAAATACAAATTCATTAAGCCGATTCAGATTCAAAGAGGATAGAGAATATGTACTGAATATAGCTAAAATCCTATTTAAAAAAAATTTATTACATTTAACTTATTTGAGCCACAATAACGAAATTGCAGCAGTTGAATTCGCAATGGCAGATGAAGAAAAGATATACCTGTATCTTACAACTTTTAACATGAAATATAAAAAATACTCTGTTGGAAATATTCTATTATATAAAGTTATTCTTGATGCTTGTGGACAGGGATATGAAATAGTGGATTTTATGAGGGGCGCTGAAAGCTATAAAAAACAATGGGGCACCATCAAAAAGTTTAATGTAAGGTATGTCTTTTTTAATAGTACGATGAGATCCTTGTTGTACAAAATGATTTCTAGATCCTACTATTCACAGAAGTTTTATGAGAAGTCTAACGCTGAGCAATTTCTTACCAAATCAATAATTAGGGTTGCTGCATTTATCTGGGGTATTCCCAATATGTTTAAGGGTTTTTTTAATCCTGTCAAGTAAAGGCAAAAAATTATATGTTTGTTACGTAACTAATGGGGGGTGTGAAGAATTTGAAGACAATCATACACAAACAAATAGATACCTTAGACAAAATCCTACCGAAATGGGAAACATTAAAAGAGGAGTACCGTGAAATTACGGTATTTCAAGATATTGGTTGGCTTAAGAGCTGCTGGGAATATAACAAGAAGGAAAGAAATGTCTCTCCTTATATTGTTGAAGTGAAACATGATAATAAAGCAGTCGCTATTATTCCCTTATATATATCATATAAAGAATTGGCGGGTTTGAATTTTCGGGTTCTAAAACCGATTGGTTCGGACTTTTCCGATTATTCGATTCCGATCTTATCGAAAAAATATTCACCGGAGATACTATTGAGAGCAGCATTAAAGGAAATATATAGGGACAAGAAAAGTTGGGATTATATAGACTGGGGGGATCTGCCAGAAGACACTGTTTTTGATTCATTTTTAAATAGCAATTTACCAGATGGATATGAATTAGCCGAAAGAAAAAGAAGTGATATGTGCCCTTTTTTAGTGCTCAACAATGATCTTGAGAAAGTTAAAGGCAGAATTAATGAAAAACTTTTGAAGGAGATCCAATACCTAGAAAGAAGACTGAAAAAGGAAGGTGAGATTAAATACTATAAAGTTAAGAATGAGAATGAGATAGAGCCCATAATGAATAAATTTTTTGATTTACATTGCGAAAGATGGAAAAACACAAATACCCCCAGTGAATTTCAAGATGTTAGGGAAAGAGATTATGTTATGGAGGCAGCCAAAAATCTGTTCAAAAGCAATTTACTATATTTAGCTTTATTAAGCCATAATGATGAAATAATGGTTGTTCATTACGGAATGTCAGATGGGAAAAGGAACTATCTATATCTTCATGCCATGAATATGAAGTACAAAAAATACTCTCCAGGTAAGCTTTTTGTATATCATCTTATTCTTGATTCATGCAGGGAAGGTTATGATATTGTAGATTTTTTAAAGGGCGATGAAGGGTATAAACATAAATGGGGTACATCAGATAAATATAATGTTAGGTATGTACTTTCTAACCATTCTATACGGTCTATATTATTTAAAAAAATCTACCGGACCTATTACTCAAAAATGTTTATCCAAAGAACAAAAATAGAGCAGATTCTATCAAAATTAGTGATAAGATCTACGGTATTACTACTCATGCTTACAAAAAAATTAAAAGCAAATAAAGGTGCGTTGTAAGGAGAGAGGTAACATATGAGCATAAAAACGATCTTAAAGAAAAACAAGTTCAGTCATAATTGCATTTTGGGAATAAGGGAAATACAATACAGGTATTTACCTCATATACGCAATCGAAGTATTTTTAAAATAAAAAAAGCGCTAAGGCTAATGCGCATCGATAAAAATAGTCCTTATGAGAAATTAAAGGAGGTAAAAAATAAACATAAAGGTGAAAGGTGCTTTATTGTTGCTACAGGCCCAAGCCTAACAATAGAGGATCTTGAAAAGCTGGAAAGTGAGACGACGATAAGTATGAATTCCATCTGTTTGGCGTTTAATGAAACAAATTGGCGCCCTACGTATTATGGCATTCAGGATGACAGTGTGTTTCTCAAAATGAGAAAGTACATTGAAACACTGGATGTGGCAGGGATATTTGTTAGTCATACAGTGCCGCAACAGCTCAACGAAAAGCTGTCTGATGACTATTATTACTTCCCTATCGATATGTTTTATCACTCTATCGAACGCAAAAAATATAATACAAAGTTTAGCGACAATTCGTTTGCAGCAGTTTACAATGGATACACAGTTACATATTCCCTTATTCAAATAGCGGTGTACATGGGTTTTAAAGAAATTTATTTAATTGGTGCGGATTGCCATTATGGAAATGATATGAACCATCATTTTATAGATTATGATCATTTGGATCCAACCTATGCTTCAGCAGGTGATATGATGACTAGTGGATATAAAGTAGCAAAAAAATACGCTGACCAAAATAATATTAAAATTTACAATGCAACAAGAGGTGGCATGCTGGAAATATTTGAACGAGTGGATATCGATGAATTGCTAAGAGCAAAGAAACAAGAAGTTGGCTAGTAAAAGGCCATTATTTTATGACCCCATTGTTCATTATAAAGAACAATATATATTATTTTAAAATAAAGACGAGGTGTGAAAAGTGAGAAAAAAAGTTATCGCTTTTGTCCCAATTAAACTAAACAGCCAGAGATTGCCAAATAAAAATATACTTCCCTTAGGCGAACACTGCTTAAGCTGGTATATCTTTAACACCTTATTGGGGATCGAAAAAATTGATGAGGTTTGTGTGTTTTGCAGTGACGAAACAGTCATGGATTACTTGCCAACGAGTGTGAAATTTGTGAAACGAGACCGTGCTCTTGACAGGGATATGGTGAAAGGCAATGAAATATATGAATCTTTTATCCATACGGTTGATAGCGATCTTTATTTACTTGCCCACACGACATCACCTTTTATGGAAAAAAATTCAGTTGAAAATGCCCTCACGAATGTTTTGCGTGGAGGTTATGATTCTGCCTTAAGTGTTCAAAAGAAGCAAACGTTTATCTGGTATAACGGACAGACATTAAATTATGAATGTAACGATATACCAAGGACTCAGGATATAGAACCGATTTATATTGAAACAAGTGGATTTTATCTATTTGAGAAAGAACACTTTTTAACGCACAAACGAAGGATAGGATTTACCCCGTATTTTCAAGAATTAAATGATATGGAAGCAATCGATATTGATACGAAAACGGATTATGAATTTGCCTTAAAAATGCTACAAAATAATGCTATGCCGTTGAACGTCTAAACGATGAATTGGGGTTGATTAGAATGGTTAAAGAAATTACATTGCGGGATAACATAATATTTGGTGGCAATCGACCATTTGTATTAATTGCCGGGCCTTGTATGATTGAAAGTGAAAAGCTGGTAATGGAAACGGCTGAAACCATTAAAGGTGTTACCGAAAAGCTAAACATACCATTTATTTTTAAGGCATCATTTGATAAGGCAAATCGATCTTCTATTTATTCACATAGAGGTCCTGGAATGATTAAGGGGTTAAGGATCCTGGAATCCGTCAAGGAACAATATAATGTTCCAGTAACAACGGATATTCATGATGCGGCTCAAGCATTTTCTGTTGCTGAGGTGGCAGATATCATTCAAATTCCAGCTTTTCTATGCAGGCAGACAGATCTATTAGTTAACGCTGCAAAGACAAATAAAATAATTAACATAAAAAAAGGACAATTTTTAGCTCCATGGGATATGCAAAATGCTGTCGTAAAAATAAAGGAATCGGGAAATGATCAAGTTTTACTAACGGAACGAGGTACGACATTTGGTTACAACAATTTGGTTGTTGATATGCGTTCATTACCAACGATGAGGGAATTTGATGCACCAGTTGTATTTGATGCTACACATAGTGTGCAAGTCCCCGGGGGTTTAGGCACAAGTACAGGTGGAAAAAGAGAGTTTGTGCCATATCTATCCCGTGCAGCGATTGCGGTTGGTATTGATGCATTATTTTTGGAAGCTCATCCCGATCCTGATCACGCTTTGTCCGATGGCCCTAACATGATTAAACTTGCTGAATTGGAAAAGTTTCTTAAGCCTTTAGTGGAAATTGATAGATTGGTAAAAGGAAATCAACCAAATGAGGAGGTCATGATTAGTGGAAAATATTGTGACAGCTAATGATCATGTCGCCACGATTCAAGGGGTCTTAGAGCAGGAATCTCTGGCTATTATGGGCTTAAAAGAAAATATAGACCAAGGGATCGAAGCTATTATTGAAATGATTCTCGCATGTAAAGGAAGGGTAATTATTACTGGTGTGGGGAAATCCGGAATTATTGGGCGGAAAATCACGGCAACGTTAGCAAGCACCGGGACTCCAGCCTTATTCTTACACCCCGCTGAAGGGCTTCATGGCGACCTGGGAATGGTGACAGATTCAGATGTCATCTTGGCATTATCCAAAAGTGGAGAAACGGAAGAGGTCATTAATATTGTTCCTTCTATTAAACAGATAGGTTCAAAACTTGTTGCTTTTGTAGGAAATAGACAGTCTACATTAGCAAATAAAGCGGATCACGTCATCGATATAGGTGAAACAAAAGAAGCTTGCCCTTTAGGATTGGCACCTACTACAAGCACGACCTTGATGCTAGCGTTAGGTGATGCCATTGCCGTAGCTTTATTAAAAGCACGAAACTTCTCACCTCAAGACTTTGCTATTTATCATCCAGGCGGTTCCCTTGGAAAACGATTATTACTCACCATCGATATTATCATTGACGTTACAAAAAGAAATCCGATTTTAACAGAAACGAGTACAGTAAAAGATGCCATTTTTAATATGACAGAATCAGGATTAGGTGCAGCAAGCGTAATCGACGATGGCGGTAAATTAGTTGGTATTTTAACAGATGGGGATATTCGGCGCTCTTTAGGAACTGTCCAAAATTTTATCGACCTCTCTGTAGAAGATTTATTTAACAAAAATCCCTTAACGATTAAGCAGGACTCCTTGGCAGTTGAAGCGTTGAACTTGATGGAAAATCAAAAGGTAAATGTCTTACCGGTAGTGAATGATTTGAATGAACCGATTGCGATGATTCATTTACATGACATAACGAGACTGGGTATATAAATAATGAATAAATCTAAAATTAAATTAATCGTTTTGGATGTTGATGGCGTGCTAACAGATGGGAAATTATTCATCGGCTCCGATGGTGTTGAATATAAAAGTTTTCATGTGAAAGACGGGATGGGGATTAGTCTTGCGCGTTATTATGGTATGAAGGTTGCCCTTATTACCGGAAGAAAATCAGAGGCTGTAAATATTCGCTCAAAAGAGTTGCATGTTGATTTTTTATACGAAGGAACTACCAATAAAGAAAAAGCTTTAGATGAAATTATGACAGCGTTACATATTACTTCAGAGAATGTATTTTATATGGGTGATGACATTAATGATTTGTCTGTAATTAAATTCGTTGGATTTTCAGCGGCTCCTAAGGATGCTGTGGAGATGGTTAAAAGATCTGCAGACTTTGTAAGTAATTTTGCTGGTGGTCATGGGGCTGTTAGGGAAGCAATTGATGTAGTCTTATCCAGACAAGTCGATTACGATTCCCTGATAGAGAATTATTTAAGTAGAAAAAAGACGCAGCAGTGAAACTTATCATAATGGCATGCTAAAATTATACGCAGTCACAGGCTTTATCCCGCCTTAACGAGCAGTAAGACCACCACTTCAAGGTTTTGAGGTGGAACTAAAAAAGATAAGTGGGGGATTAACTGACCATAGAGGTCCGATTCTGTTCGGGTCAGCGCGATGCAGGTCACAAAGGCGTTGCAACAGGACGTTTCGAACTTAGCCTTTGTTCCTCTATTCAGAGGGGGAGAAAGGAAAACCCCCTCCGAATGAAGTTTCACTTTATATGCATACTTCCTTAGGATTAGATACACATCGACAACGAAATGCATATGCGGAGATAAACATAATTATTGGAGAGTGATAATAATAAAAAAAATACGTAAAAATATTTTAACCGGTCTTATCATTGTGTTAGCGATGCTGACCGGTTATACATACTGGGACAACAACCGCGTTATCGTTGCCGAACAGGATATCGAAATAACCGATTTACCTGAGGAACTGAATGGGTTTACGATCCTGCAAATTTCCGACTTGCATGAGCATGAATTTGGCAAAAATCAGAAGCGGCTGGTTGAACAGATTAATACGATTGATTTTGATGCAATCGTATTCACTGGTGATATGCTTAATGATGCGGATAGCACAAACTATGGACCTTTTTATACGTTAATCGAGGGTATTCAGAATAAGGAAAACATGCTGTATGTTCCCGGCAATGATGACCCAGAAAGCTACACTTTAGATCCTAATTTCTCAAAAAGCGCCTTTGTGCAAGGGATGGAAACCCGTGGCGTAAAAATGCTGGAGTCCATTAATACCATTAAGCGAAATGAGGCAAGTATTCACTTTGTTGATTTTGAGTTATCTATAAGAGATGGTATCCCGGGAGTTAACGAAGGAATGCCAGCAACATTGTATGCTACAGCACAAGCGTTTCTTGATTATCAAAAACAGTTGTTGGACGAATTGACTGTTTTAGATGATTTACCGGATTCAGAAGTGGTCATTGCGCTCAATCATTATCCGGTTGTTGATGCCCGATTTGACCATATTATGGATACCTCCAATTTGAAATTGCGTGATTACGACCTATTAATAGCAGGACATTACCATGGTGGGCAAATCAGGCTGCCATTTTTGGGAGCACTTTTTGTGCCCGAGGCTTGGTATGGAAATAACGGCCTGTTCCCTCCAAATGACCGGGTCAAAGGTTTATGGGTATACAAGGGTATCAAGCAATATGTGAGTGCCGGCCTGGGGAGCAGTGATGAGGGATTCCGTTTATTTAACCCACCGGAAATTAATGTGCTGACGTTAAGGAAAGAACGTGGCGTTCGTATCAATGATTTTTAAAGATTGATACGAACATCGATATTAACATACAAGTAAATCTCAAGCGCTAATCGTTGACTGTACGAGCCTTCATGGTATAATAAAGGCAAAATTCTGATTCCAACGAGAAAGGTTGTGACCAATTGACAGCACCTACATTTATCCTCGAACCAAAAGCCTCCTACATCGACCATGACCGCTTATTCAAGGAGTTGATCCAAACTTCAGGAGTTCATGGAGTTGTTTTTCCCAGAAGAGCATGCCAACATCAATTATTCTACCGTAACGTTTTTGGAACAGGAAGTAGGGCATGCAATACAGCTGTTTAAGATGTAAAAATGAAGCAACTACTATTAAGACTAATGAAAGGGGTTGCATAATGACGACTCATCATAATGATAAAGTAAAAGTAGCTGCCCTTCAGCTTGAACCAATAATCGGGGATCTTCATGCAAATATGACCGCCTGTGAGAATATGGCAAATGAGGCAGCAAAGCAAGGTGCAAAGTGGATTATGCTTCCAGAGTTTTTTACAAGCGGAATGGCGTTTGACCCGAAAATTAAAGATGCGATTCAACCTCCTGGTGGGAAGGCGCTCGACTTATTGCTAGACCTGGCAAAAAGGCATCAAGCCCATGTTGGAGGATCATTTCTTATACGTGATAATGATAACGAGGTCCGGAATGCATACTTCCTTGTCTCGCCAGAAGGGTTATTAGGCCGACATGACAAAGATATTCCAACGATGTGGGAGAATTGTTTTTATGTAGGCGGTCAGGATGACGGGATTATCGAAACACCTGATTATAAAGTTGGGGCCGCAGTCTGCTGGGAATTCATGCGATCGCAAACAGTCAGACGATTGCAAGGAAAAGTTGATCTCATTGTTGGCGGCAGTTGCTGGTGGAGCGTACCATCATGGGTGCCAAAACTTGTTACAGGGCACTGGGAAGATAAAAACGAATGCACAGCACTTGAATGCATACGATCATTTGCTACGTATGTAGGTGCACCGATTATCCATGCCGCGCATACCGGTCCTGCTGTGTGTGATATGCCTGGGATGCCTATGCAGTATAAGGGCCACTATGAGGGCGGTTCGATGATTGTCGATGGGCAAGGGAACCGAGTGGCTTTTCGTGATCACCGTCAAGGAGAGGGAATCATTACGGGAGAAATCAAGATTGGCCAAACCAAGCCCTCTAAGGTAATCTCTGATGCGTATTGGCTTCATAACCGAGGTCCAATTCCATCCATTGCTTGGAACTATCAGCGCTGGCACGGGAAGCGTTGGTATAAAAAGCATGTCGCAGCTAAATAATGATAGAGTATAAGATTGATATGAAGGGTAAACTAATGAAGTCAAACAAGCAAGACCCCTTTCATTTGCTTTTTGGCATTCATATCATGAAGAAAAGCTGAACATAAAAAAGCAGATACCTACCTATGTAAGCATCTGCTTTCATTTATTCTCCCATAATATGATATCCAGAATCCACGTGCATGACCTCACCAGTGACACCCCGTGATAGATCACTCATGAAAAATAATGTGGCATCGCCGACTTGGTCTTGATCGATATTGCGGCGCAATGGGGCTTTCTCCTCAATAACCGAAGCTTTTTCACTAAAACCGGACACACCCTTTGCTGATAGGGTGCGAATCGGCCCTGCTGAAACGGCATTAATACGAATGCCATATTTACCGATGTCCTCGGCTAAATACCGTACACTGGCTTCCAAGGATGCTTTTGCGACACCCATTACATTGTAGTTTTTAATGACTCGTTCTGCCCCGAGATAGGTTTGCGTGACGATACTTCCACCCTCGGTCATTAAAGTTTTAGCAGCATTGGTAACGGCAACTAAAGAATAAGCGCTTATTTCTTGTGCCAATAGGAAACCATCCCGGGAGGTTTCTGCATATTCCCCTTTTAATTCTTCCTTATTTGCGAATGCAACAGAATGGATCAAGCCATGAATAACACCCACATTTTCCTTGATTTCCTGAAAGGCGGATTGGATACTCTCGTCACTAGCAACATCACAGGAAACAATCAGTGTTGCCCTAATTTCATTCTCATCTAATAGCTTTTCCAATTTTTTGCGGGAGCGTTCCTGCCGGTTGGTGAAAATTAAATTTGCGCCAGCTTTATGTAATGATTTGGTGATTCCCCAAGCGATACTGCGTTGGTTTGCCACGCCCATGATAACAATATTTTTTCCTTTTAGTAATTCAGACATTTGGTTACCTCCATTATTCAGATATCTTTAAAATAGTATAACCTAAATTCAACGCGGAAAGAAACGATAGGTCAATGATTTTTGTATAGACTGTAAAAAAATATATAAAAAAAGAAAAAACCTCTTTACAATTATATGTAATCTGTATATAATAAAATTCGTCGGTTTGCGACAAGTTTTTCAGAAATTAATAGTAAAGACCGTGCAAGGCCCGTTGGTCAAGCGGTTAAGACACCGCCCTTTCACGGCGGTAACACGGGTTCGAATCCCGTACGGGTCACCATAAAATAGTGTGGAAGTATGTTGCGCAACGGCAATACGTACGGAGGATTAGCTCAGCTGGGAGAGCACCTGCCTTACAAGCAGGGGGTCGCAGGTTCGAGCCCTGCATCCTCCACCA
>NZ_JBCLVH010000023.1:33258-71610 GCF_039548255.1 Lentibacillus songyuanensis | reverse complement strand
GATAATTGAAAACACTATACTAGCGAAGGAAATATACGGCGAGCCCGCGGAAAGCGTAGTGTATTTCCGTATCGGTAAGATAACTACTATCCGAAACTGTGTCGCAGTTTATGCATAATCAGTATCAAAAGTTTCTTGCATTTATTACTTAAAAATCTTTATCCACTTTGGGATACTTCCTTGTTAAGTTTTATATCTTCCTATTTGTACATAGGAAAATCCGAACGAATACAAGTTCCAATTAAAGAAACTTGAATCATCGTTCGGATTTCTCTATAACGAAACACTTTTATCCCAGTTTTTTTGATAAATTAGGAGCGGCCTTCACCGGTCAAGTACAATTAAAGTAATTTAGTCGAAATATACCGAATGACATCCCCGCGACTGATCACACCAACTACTTTCTGATCTTCATCGATAACAGGGATTTTCTTAAACCGGTGTTTGGATAAAATCGAAATCGCGCGATCCAAATCATCGTTGGGATGTACATAGTAAAGTTCTTTTCGCTGTTTCATCATATCCCTAACTACATGATCAATCGCATAGCCCAGTTTATGTTGTAAATCTTCCTTTTCCGTTACAATCACTAAGGCAAACATATCATAAACTGTTCGAGCTTTAGGATTTAAATAACGAATAACATCCCCATCGGTAACCATTCCTTTTAATAAACCTGTTTCATCAACCACAGGAACACCGCCAATTTTATTTTCGACGAGTAATTCCAATAATTCCTTAATTGACTTATCCTGGGTAACAGTAATAACATCCGTAATCATGAATTCGTTAACCTTCATTTTATCACCTCGTATAGGCTTATATAACGGTTCACATATTTCTATTCTTGCAACATTGGTGGACTGCTAAACCTGTTATTTAAAAATTTCATTACCTACTTAATAATAACTATTATTAAGCATACCATTAAAAGGAGAATAATGGAATTAATTCACTTATAGTTTACATAAGATTAATATCGTAAAGTAATAGAAATCACCATATCGTTCCATAAAAACGATATGGTGATTTCTATTTAAACAGGATAAACGCCATGTTTTCTCTCGGTAAACGTCACTTGCTTTGATTCATACATGGCAAAGCGAGTAACTAATTCAGCTCGCAGCTGGTCTGGGTTGACAATGGCATCGACAACCAGCTCCGAAGCAAGTCGATAAATATCAATATCATCCTTGTATTCTTGCTGCTTTTCTTGAATAAATGCTGGCCGATCTTCTTCCGGTAATGCAGCAATCTTATTCGCATAGACAGCATTAACCGCAGCTTCCGGACCCATAACCGCAATTTGTGCCGTTGGTAATGCTAAACAGCAATCCGGTTCAAATGCCGGACCGGCCATGGCATATAATCCGGCTCCATATGCTTTTCGTACGACAACAGAAATTTTCGGAACAGTTGCCTCACTCATGGCTGCCAGCATCTTTGCACCATGGCGAATAATTCCGGCTTGTTCCACCCTCGTACCAATCATAAATCCTGGTATATCCATCAAGAATAGTAATGGAATATGAAATGCATCACATAATTGAATGAACTTTGCCGCTTTATCAGCTGAATCAGGGAATAGCACGCCGCCTTTCACCCGTGGCTGATTCGCAATAATTCCTACCGGTTTCCCATCGATTCGCGCAAGCCCGGTAACCAATTCTTTGGCAAATTTCTTTTTAATTTCACAAAAGCTGTCCGCATCAATAAGCTGGTCAATCAGATCATACATATTAAATGGTGCATTTTGATTTTCGGGAATGAGAGCAGCAATCGTTTTGTCACTTGCTTTCGGAGTTTTCGCTTCAACCGCTTGCGGCTTCTCTTTAAAATTAGCTGGGAAATATCCTAAGTAGTTCCGGGTATACGTGATAGCTTCTTGTTCTGTCTTCACCAAAACATCACCACATCCAGACACGGAACAGTGCATTTTGGCTCCACCCATTTCCTCAAGGGAAACCTTTTCACCGATTACCTTTTCTGCCATGCGTGGTGACCCTAAATACATCGATGCATTACCATCAACCATGATAACGATATCACAAAAAGCAGGTATATATGCTCCGCCAGCAGCCGAGGGTCCGAACAACAGGCATATCTGTGGAACCCTGCCAGACAATTTAATTTGATTATGAAAAATTCGTCCTGCACCTCTGCGTCCGGGAAACATTTCGATTTGATCCGTTATCCGGGCGCCCGCAGAATCAACTAAATAGAGCATCGGCAGTTCCAATTTTTTCGCGGTTTCCTGAATCCGAATGATTTTCTCTACCGTCCGTTTGCCCCAGGAACCTGCTTTTATCGTTGAATCATTGGCCATCACACATACCTTTTGCCCATTGATACGGCCGATACCAGTAACAACCCCATCTGATGGCAATGAATCGTCGAGACAATTAGCAAAAAAAGCATCTTCTATGTCAATATCGTTGTCAAACAGTAAGGATAACCGTTCGCGAACAAACAGTTTTCCTTTCTCCGCATTTTTCTGATGATATTTTTCCTGTCCGCCTGCTTTTATTTTTTCCACGCGCTGTTCTAAATCATCTACGTACGCCATGTTGACCCTCCTATATTACTCCCCACGATAGATCGGTTTTCTTTTCTCTTTAAATGCCTGCAGCCCTTCCGTCCGATCGTTTGTTAGGATCGTTTCTTTATAACATAAATGCTCGATTCGAAGCCCTGTCGTAATGTCCGTTTGATAGCCTTGATTGATGGCTGTCTTGGCTTGTCGCAGGGCGATTGGTCCATTATTGGCAATTGCCTTGGCCATTTCCAGTGCTTCATCCAGCAATGTGTCCGCTGATGTAACCTGTTCGACCAAACCGATTCTATTCGCCTCATCTGCTTGTATTCGTTTGGCAGTGAATATCAGCCGCTTGGCCTGCCCTAAACCAACTAAACGGCTCAGTCTCTGCGTTCCACCCGCACCCGGGATAATTGCTAACGACGTTTCCGTCAGTCCCATCCGGGCATCTGCGGAAGCAATGCGAATATCACAAGCCAGGGCCAATTCCAGCCCTCCTCCAAAGGCTACCCCGTTGATTGCAGCAATGACAGGCATGTTGATGTTTTCAATTGCTGTTACCGTCTCCCCAATCATTCGCACTGCTTCAATGGTTTGGGCATCATCCATTCCTTTTCGTTCTTTTAAATCGGCGCCTGCACAAAAGGCTTTTTCTCCTTTTGCTGTGATAACCACGCAGCGAATTGCCTTATCCTGGTTCACCTCAGTAACAAATGCATGTAACTCCGATAGTAGTTGTTTAGACATCGCATTCGCTGATTCGGGTCGATTTAATGTAATAACGGCAATGTGGTCAAGTACCTTTTCGTATTGAACTAGCTCAGTCAATCAGGACCCCCCTTGACTATCTATTTTATTCTAGCTTGGTGTAATACTTTCAGTGACGATGATTATTCGATAATGGCAATAACATCGCCCTCGTTTACAAAGTCACCTTCTTCTACTTTGATTTCTTTTACTGTTCCTTCATCTTCACTCGCGATCGGAATTTCCATTTTCATTGATTCCAAAATAACAATGTCTTGATCCTCTTCTATTTGTTCGCCAACGCTTACCGCAATCTTCCATACACTTCCGGCCATTGATGCTTTTACTTCCATGATAAAAATTCCTCCTTTTGATCTAGTTGCACGTGTGGCCAACGACTACAGTCATAGTCAATAGACACTCCAAACGCTAAAGTTCAGACGTTTTGCGGTCTCTTGACTATGCCTTACGTCGCTGAACGCCCTCGCTTCACTTTTCAGTTTGTTTTCATAAGTGGCAGATAGTATTCTTGCACAAATGCTGTTGTCGTATTTCCAGACTTAAATTGGTCATGGTCAATAACTGCCTTTAACATCGGAATATTGGTCTTAATTCCGTCAATCTCATAATTTTCGAGTGCATTTTTTAATGTTTCGATGGTCTCATCTCGTGTGGAACCAGTAACAATTAATTTTCCAATCATCGGATCGTAGTAAGGGGTTACATCATAATGATCGGTTACGGCGAGCTCATTACGTATATTGTCTCCGTTTGGCACCTTCATCGTTGTAATATGGCCCGGCGATGGATAGAAGGTAACGGGATCTTCCGCATAGATGCGCACCTCAATCGCATGACCCTTAATCATTAATGATTCCTGATCAACTGAAAGCGCCTGACCATTAGCGACGTTGATTTGCTGCTCCACAATATCAAGTCCGGTAATTTCTTCGGTAATAGCATGCTCAACCTGAATGCGCGTGTTCATTTCCAGAAAATAAAAATCTTCATTTTCATCAACTAAAAATTCAATAGTGCCTGCATTGGTATAGCCGATTGCTTTAGCCGCTTTGACAGCCGTTTCGCCCATTTTATTACGGGTTGTTTCTGAAATAAACGGCGATGGCGCTTCTTCGACAACCTTTTGATTTCGCCGTTGAATCGAGCACTCCCGTTCAAACAAATGAACAACATTTCCATGATTATCCGCTAAAATCTGTATCTCCACATGACGGGCATGATCCAATTTTTTCTCCATAAACATGGCACCGTCGCCAAAAAACGTTTCCGCTCGCTTGGAATTACTGGCAAATGCCTTGGTCAGTTCCTCGTCTGATTGGACGACCTGCATGCCAATTCCCCCACCACCTGCTGATGCTTTTAACATGATTGGATAACCGATCTTTTGGGCTATATTCAGCGCTTCTTCCACCGTTGCAACTCCGCCATTGGTGCCTGGAACAACAGGCACACCAGCTTGTTGCATCGTTTCCCGCGCCGCAATTTTACTTCCCATCTTCTGCATGATTTCTCCAACAGGACCAATAAAAATGAATCCAGCATCCTGACACCTTTGTGCGAATGAAGCATTCTCACTTAAAAAACCATAGCCTGGATGAATCGCATCGACATCAGCTGTTTTAGCAATGTGTAAAAGTTTATCCACGTTTAAATAACTCTCATTTACACGCGGTGGACCAAGCAAGTAACTTTCATCGGCAAGTGTTACAAATGGTGCCTTCTGATCTGCCTCAGAGTAGACAGCAACCGTAAGAATATCCATCTTTTTGCATGTACGGATAATTCGAGCAGCTATTTCCCCCCGGTTGGCGATTAAAACTTTTTTAATCATAAACTCGCTCCCTTCTGCTTAAAACATTGGACTGCAAGCCTTTCTATTTAATTAGCAACCTAGTTGTCTAGCAATTACAAGTCGTTGGATCTCTGACGTTCCTTCCCCAATTTCTAATAGTTTTGCATCGCGTAAATAGCGTTCTACCTCATACTCACGCATGTAACCATAGCCACCAAGAATTTGAATGGCCTGGTTGGCTGAGCGAACTGCTGTTTCGGTTGCATACAGTTTCGCAAATGCAGCTTCTTTTGTAAACGGTTTCCCTTGATCTTTTAACCAAGCAGCCTTGTGCACCATATTCCGTGCCAATTCTACTTCCATCGCCATGTCCGCTAGTTTGAACTGGATGGCCTGGAAATTGGAGATTGGCTGTTTGAATTGTTGGCGTTCCTTCGCGTATGCGAGCGCTTTCTCCAATGACGCTTGGGCAATGCCTAACCCAAGCGAACCGATTGAGATCCGTCCGCCGTCAAGCGTGTGAAGAAATTGTTTGAATCCTTTTTCTGGATCCCCCAGTAAATTACCTCGTGGTACACGGACATTATCCAGTACAATTTCCGCTGTATCAGACCCGCGTACACCCATTTTATCATAATTATTTTTTGTTGTAACACCTTCCGCGTCAGCCGGAACGATGATCGCACTGATCACATTTTTTCCTCGGTGGTCTTTACCCGTAACTGCTGTGACAATGATGGTCTTGGCATAGTTCGCATTAGTAATAAAGCATTTTTCCCCATTAATGATATAATCATCACCGTCGATAATGGCAGTGGTCTTTGTCCCCCCGGCATCTGATCCTGCATTTGGTTCGGTTAAACCGAAGGACCCTAAAGCTGTGCCTTGCGCAAGCGGTTGCAAAAATGTTGTCTTTTGTTCTTCGGTTCCAAAATAATAGATTGGACTAGCTCCCAATGAGACTGCAGCGGCATAGCTTAGTCCAGTACTTCCACAAACTCTGGCAATTTCTTCGACCGCAAGCGCATAGGATATAGTGTCTCCCCCAGAGCCACCATATTGCTCAGGAAATGGGATACCCAATAATCCCAGTTCGCCCATCTGTTCAAAAATATCTACTGGGAATGTTGCCTCTTTGTCAATCTCGATGGCCCGCGGTTTTATGACCGATTCCGCAAAATCACGCACCATTTTTTTGATCATGATTTGTTCTTTCGTCAGCTCAAAATTCATATTAAACCTCCTATGGACGCAACTGTAAAGACCGACTGGTTGGTCTGTCAGCTGCTAAAAAAATGAAAGTCATCACTTCCAAATGAAACACACATTATTTAGTTTTCATATTTCATAGTCAACATCCTGCAATTGCTCACCAGATAATACCGCATGCAATATCAAATCAACAAAAATAGCCGCAATTTCATCAATCGTTTTCACACCAGATTGTTGATACCACATGTACGTCCAATTCACCATTCCTAAAATAGCCATTCCAGTTATTTCCACAGAAAGATCTGACCGGAATGCACCTGATGCTTTTCCTTCACATATGACATCCATAATAATTTGCTTAAATTGATCCCGTTTTTTTTTGACTTGTATTTCATATTCCGGTTTTAAATAAATGGTTTCTCGATAAAAAACCGCGATATGCGCCTGATACAAATCAAATACCTTCACAAAGTCTTTGACAATTGCACGAAGCCTATCGGTTGGCGTTTGGTATGCTTCCCTGGCAATCATTGCCTTATCCAGAACATATGTAATAAAGGTATCATGGATGACAAACAATAATTCGTCCTTTGATGCGAAATGATGATAAAAGCCGCCTTTAGATGTGCCAGCTTTTTCGACGATTTTGTTAACTGTTGCACCGTGAAATCCTTCTTTTTCAAACAGAATTAGCGATGCTTGAATAATCCGCTCTCTTAAACCTCCCATAGAACCCCCTTCTTCGATCACTACTTTTACTTTATCATATTTTTCTAACGATATGAAGTATTTTTCAATTTTTTCATTTTATTAATAACAACGACGTTGCTGAGGCAAACGAAAACGTTCCTATACGAAACACAAACGATTATAAGATGGTAAGTTTAGATTGTGAATTTTTTAGGAGAGAAGTGTAATACAAAGTTGATGTAAAATGCGACGTAGTGACAATTTTATTACATGACACTCGTTCTATTGGAAAAGGAATGCTAATGCCGCCGTCCGGGTGAGGGGAGGGCGGTGACTCCTGTGGGAATAGCACGTGTCCGAAGACCCCGCAGGAAGCGGTTTTTGCTTCCGAGGAGGCTGAGGCCGTGCCCATGGAAAGCGGAGTATTTTGACGGAGCGAATGTAAGCACCAATCTTCCATTAGAACGGGGGAAGTACCCTCAAAGAAATTATCACTACGTCACAGTCTATAGAAACTTATTACTTAAATATTTTCCCACATCATGATATCTCGTTGCTAAAGCTTTATATCCCCCCAACGTAAAAAGAGAAATCCGAATGAATACAAATTCCCATTGAGGAAGTTTGAATTATTGTTCGGATTTCTCTATGCTAAAAAAACAATTCATGCCTTATCACATGTTATTGTGCGGAATCGGTAAAAGGTTGTTGGTAAGTTGCTTCTTTCCAGACTTCGACAACCTCTCCCTGGTTATCTGTGTCAATCACAAAGGATCCATTACTGTAACGATCACTTGCCTTCAGTTCTAACGGGAAAAGGCTGTGTGTTTCTCCGTTACTTGTTTTAAAACAAATGGTATCTTGCTCGTCGGCAACAAATGAGCCCCGAACTCGATGTGCTTTTGTTTTCAGTTCCCGAAGCATAACCAGACCGCGTTTAGCTCTGCTGGTTTTTTCAAATTCCTTTAATTTCATTCGTTTGCATGCCCCTCGCTGCGTGACCAATACAATGGAGGGTTCCGTTAAATCATCAAAAACTTGACCACTAACGACGTATTCATCTTTTTTCAACTGAATCGCTTTAACTCCTGCTGCACGCTGACCCACGGGAGAGACCTCAGACTCATGATACCATAAGCCATATCCCGTATTCGAAGTTATAAAAATATCATCGTGGCCTTCGGTTTGATGCACAGAAATTAGTTCATCATCCTTTTTTAAATTTAGGGCCACTAATGCCTTGGAATAACGTTGCGCCTCGTACAATTTTAATTCACTGCGTTTTACCATCCCGTTTTTCGTAAAGAAAACCAGATAGCTATTATCGGAAAATTCCCGAACAGGGATGGCCTTAATCACTCGCTCATCTTTATCGAGACCCACCATATTCGAGATATGCTGCCCGATATCCTTCCACCGAATGTCTGGCAGCTCGTGAACGGGAAGATAAATGTATTTTCCTTTATTCGTAAAGAGTAACAGCTTATCCGTTGTATTTAGTTCGATCAAACCGACTAAGTGGTCCTCTTCTTTCATGGCGAAATCTTCTCCATTGGATGCACCGTACGAACGCAGGCTTGTACGTTTCAAATAGCCATCTTTCGTCACTGATACGAGTACATCCTCGCTAGCAACCATCACTTCGATATTAATCTTTAATTCTTCAATTTCATCTTCTATGATGGTTCGGCGTTTATCAGCATACGTTTTTTTCAAATACTTTAAATCCGCTTTTATCGTTTGTAGTAATTTTTTTTCGCTTGCCAGAATTGCTTCTAATTCCGTAATCTTTTTGCGTAATTCGTCTGCTTCTTTTTCCAAAGATGTGATATCGGTATTGGTCAAGCGATATAGTTGCAGCATGACAATTGCTTCCGCCTGTGCTTCGGAAAACCCGTAAGCATCCATAATCCGCTTTTTAGCATCCCCTTTGTCCTTTGAAGCCCGAATTGTAGCAATTAACGCATCTAAAATGGATATGGCTTTAATAAGGCCTTCGACAATATGTGCCCGTTCCTTTGCCTTTTTCAGCGTATAGACTGTCTGTCTGGTAACGACTTCTTTCTGGTGGGTAATATAGGCATCAAGCATCTGTGGCAGTGATAGCAACTTCGGTGTTTTTCCCTGAATCGCAACCATGTTGAAATGATAAGTCACTTGTAAATCAGTATTTTTATACAGATAATGTAGTACGCCATCACTATCCGCATCTTTCTTCAGTTCGATAACAACACGTAATCCAGTACGATCAGTTTCATCGCGTACTTCCGCGATCCCTTCCACTTTCCGGTCAATTCTCAACTCGTCGATTTTTTTGACCATGTTTGCCTTATTGACTTCATACGGAATCTCGTCGATAACAATTTGTTCCCGGTTACCGCGAATCGTCTCAACAGCTGCTTTTCCACGAACAATAATTTTCCCTTTACCGGTCTCATAGGCCTTCTTGATCCCGTTAACCCCTTGGATAATTCCGCCAGTAGGAAAATCCGGACCTTTGATAATCGCCATCAATTCTTCAACCGTAACAGATGGTTTATCAATTCTTTTAATAACCGCATCAATGACTTCAGCTAGGTTATGTGGCGGAATATCGGTTGCATATCCTGAGGAAATCCCTGTGGAACCATTAACTAACAAGTTGGGAAATTTGGCTGGCAACACGACGGGCTCTTGACTGGTATCGTCAAAGTTAGGAATAAAATCAACCGTCTCTTTGTCAATATCGCGCAGGAGTTCAGAAGCAATGCTTGCAAGCCGTGCTTCTGTATATCGCATTGCCGCTGGTGGGTCACCGTCAATACTGCCATTATTCCCGTGCATTTCAACCAATACATTCCGTACCTTCCAGTCCTGGCTTAGCCGGACCATCGCTTCGTATACCGATGAATCCCCATGAGGATGATAGTTCCCAATTACCGTACCAACTGTTTTAGCAGATTTACGAAAATTTTTATCATGTGTATTTTTCTCTTCATACATCGCATATAAAATGCGCCGCTGAACTGGTTTTAGTCCGTCCCTCGCATCAGGTAAGGCCCGGTCCTGAATAATATATTTACTATACCTTCCAAATCGATCCCCAATCACTTCTTCAAGTGGCAGGTCTAAATACTTTTCTGGTTGTACCAAACCAATCCCCCCTTATACATGGAACGTCTTTTTCATTATCTATTATTTCCAGCTTTATTTTACACTAACCAGACATCTGATAGTAAGGAGCATCCACCTTGGAGCGCGTATACCAATCGAATTCGAATCACGTATGAATCCTGTCGTTTTCCAAAATGTTGCTCGCTTCGTCCATGCTGAATTCAACGTGTTCTTCAATCCATTTTCGTCGGGGTTCCACTTTATCCCCCATTAAGGTTGTCACACGGCGTTCGGCACGTGCTAGGTCCTCAATCGTTACCCGAATCAGCGTCCGGGTTTCCGGGTTCATCGTTGTTTCCCACAATTGATCAGCATTCATTTCACCTAGCCCTTTATAGCGCTGAATGGTGTAGCCATTTTTAAATTGCTGTAATTCCTTTTTAAGCTCATCATCATCCCATGCATATTGGATTTGTTCTTTTTTACCTTTCCCTTTGGAAATTTTATACAACGGTGGTAATGCGATATAAATGCGACCAGTTTCTACTAATTGACGCATGTACCGATAGAAAAATGTTAGTAACAATACCTGAATATGCGCCCCATCTGTATCGGCATCGGTCATAATAATGATTTTATCATATTGTACATCCTCTAAATCGAAATCACCGCCAACACCAGCACCTATTGTATGAATGATGGTGGAAATTTCTTCATTCTTAAATACATCCTGGAGGTTCGCTTTTTCCGTGTTTATTACTTTTCCCCGAAGCGGGAGAACAGCTTGGAATTTTCGGTCCCGTCCTTGCTTTGCTGATCCCCCAGCAGAATCACCCTCTACCAGATATAATTCGTTTTTCTTCGGGTTCTTCGATTGAGCTGGGGTTAGTTTACCGCTCAACAATGTATCTTTGCGCCGTTTTTTCTTTCCAGATCGTGCATCTTCACGGGCTTTTCTAGCAGCCACCCGTGCCTCTTTTGCTTTAATGGCTTTTTTAACAAGCAAGCCTGCAACATCCGGATTTTCTTCCAGGAAGTATGACAATTTCTCTGAGACTACGGCATCAACAATGGATCGTGCTTCCGATGTTCCAAGCTTTCCTTTGGTCTGGCCCTCAAATTGCAGCTTTTCTTCCGGGATGCGAACAGATATAATCGCGGTAAACCCTTCCCGGATATCGGTTCCCTCTAAGTTTTTATCTTTTTCCTTTAATAGCTGTGTTTTTCTGGCATAATCGTTAAAGACTCGGGTCATCGCACTTCTTGCTCCAGATTCATGGGTCCCGCCATCTTTTGTTCGCACATGGTTGACAAAGGATAACATGCTTTCTGCATACCCATCGTTAAATTGAAAAGCAAAATCAACCTCTATCCCCTGCTGTTCTCCTTCAAACGAGACAACCGGATGCAATGTATCCTTCTCCTCATTAAGGTAGGCAACAAATGATTCCAATCCATCAGGAAACTGGTAAACTTCCTTTTGATTATCACGCTCATCGACCAGTTCCATTTTTAATCCTTTTAAAAGAAATGCTGCCTCACGTAAGCGCTCTGACAATGTTTCAAAGTTAAATACGACCGTTGAAAAAATAGTCTCATCCGGTTTAAAATGAACAATGGAACCTTTCTTTCGTGTCGTGCCTCGTTCTTCCAGATTGCCAACCGTTTTTCCACCATTTTCAAATCGGAGAAAATAGGCATGGCCATCACGATAACTGGTTACTTCCAGCCATTCAGACAACGCATTAACAACCGAGGCACCAACCCCATGCAATCCGCCACTTGTTTTGTATCCACCTTGTCCAAATTTCCCACCAGCATGTAAAATGGTGAAAATAACTTCAATCGTTGACCGTCCACTACTGTGCGTCCCAGCTGGTATACCGCGACCGCTATCCTCTATAGATACACTATTATCTTTATGTATTTTCACTTTAACCTGATCGCCGTACCCTGCCAATGCTTCATCAACAGCATTGTCTACTATTTCAAAAACCAAATGATGGAGCCCGCGGGTATCTGTGCTCCCAATATACATTCCAGGTCTTTTTCTTACTGCTTCCAGACCCTCTAAAATTTGAATTGAATCATCCGAATATTGTAATGGTTGTTTGACCAAGCCACACCCTGCCCCTTCCTCATACGAGATCTCATTGCTTTATGTTAGAACAAATGTTTGTTCGTGTAAAGTTTTTTATAGCAACGATTAAAAACAAATCCGTCTAAAAGTAAACCCCATATGTTAGGATCTACAAACTGTTAAAATGGTAAATAGCATCTTTCATATTTACATTACCGATTACTCCTATTCTGTCAAAACAGTTAAAAAGCCTATATGGTATAGGCTCAGGTAGCATTTCACTTTATACAGTATACTACAAATAAAATCTGAATGTATAGCTAAGACGTAACAATTATCCTGCTCTCGTAATAAAAACATCAAAAGGATGGCCAATTAGAAGCCACCCTTTCCACTATTTATTGCCAATTAATACAGAATGTGCAACTTTAATACATAAATCCATGATTACGGTAAAATCCCGTTCACGCAAATAATCATATGCTTCTTGGTTAGCTATGCCTTGCTGGGCCCAAAACACTTTCGCATCAGTTTGAGCTGCTTCCTTAGCAATCGAAGGCAGATATTCTGGTCTGCGAAAGACATTGATAATATCAATCTTCTCAGGTATATCCGTTAAAGCCGAATAAGCTTTTTCCCCTAAAACACGGCCCACCGTTGGATTAACCGGAATGATACGGTACCCTTGTTCCTGCATAATCTTGGATATTTGATAAGATGTGCGTTCAGGATTATCAGATAGCCCTACCACAGCAATTGTTTCCGCTTGTTCAAGAACCTGTTTTATTGTTTCTTTTGTTGGACTTTCCATTTCTATTCACTCCCCCTCTATTTTTTTAGCAACCCTTGCTTTACCAGAAAATCCCTGGCCACTTTTTCCGGTGGCATATCATCATAATCTACTTGATAATTCATTTTCCTCATTTGTTCATCGGTTATTTTTCCGCCAAGCTGATTTAATATATCTTCTAATTCCGGATATTTATTCAATGTGTCCTTACGAATTAATGGTGCCCCTTGATATGGCGGGAATAAATGCTTGGGATCATCCAATGTTACCAAGTCCAAGTCTATCATATAACTATCGGTTGCATACGCATCAATCACATCTACATCCCTTTGAGACAATGCTTTTTGCCGGATACCTGGCTCCATCGTTTTCACATTGCCAATGGACAAATTGTACACATCCTGCATCCCTACATATCCATCATAACGGTCTTTAAATTCAAGGGTAAAACCTGCTGTAATCGTATCTTCCACCCGCTTCAAATCACCAATCGATTGCAAGTGATGTTCTTTAGCGAATTCCTTCGTCACAGCAACGGTATACGTGTTATTATATGCCATCGGTTCAAGAAAAGCCATATCGTATTGCTCTTGCATCCCGTGTTTCGCCTGTTGATAGACTTCTTTTGCATTATTACTTTTCGCTTTTTGGTCTAAATGAGTAACAATCGCCGTACCAGTAAACTCTGGATACATATCAATATCTCCATGCTGTAGTGCGCTAAATACAAATGGTGTTTTCCCCAACCCAGGCTCTAATTTAACATGTAAATTGGTATTTTCTTCAATCAACAGCTTATACATATTAATTAGGATTTCCGGCTCAGCATTCAATTTTGCCCCGATAACAATGTCGGCTTTTTTATTGATTTGGAATAAAAAGGGTGATAAAACAACAAGTATAGCAATCACAAGCATCGCAATGAAGGATTTAAAACCTGCCCTTTTAGAGATGTGTTCAAAGCCTCTCAGGATGAAATCAAGTAAAATTGCTAACAATGCGGCAGGTATTGCCCCTAACAAAATAAGATTTATATCGGCTCCACGATCAATACCTAAAAGAATGATTTCCCCCAGTCCACCAGCACCAATTAAAGCAGCAATGGTTGTGGTACCGACAATCAATACCATCGAAGTCCGAATTCCAGCCATGATCACTGGCATGGCAATTGGCAATTCCACCTTCGTCAAACGCTTAAGCGAATTCATCCCCATTCCTGTTGCTGCTTCTTTTAGGGCAGGATCAACTTCCTGAATACCGGTATATGTATTACGTAAGATGGGCAATAACCCATACACAGTCAATGCCACGATCGCCGGTACAGTCCCGATTCCGAAAAACGGGATAAGGAATGCTAAAACAGCTAAGCTAGGTATCGTTTGCATAATTGCCGCGACACCGATGATAGGTTCGGCAACCTGCCTATAGCGGGTAAGTACCAGTCCCAACGGTACGGCTATAATAATTGCAATGATCAACGATAGAAGAGAAATTTGTAAATGCTCCCAGATGCTTTGCAATAGTACATCTTGTCTTTTTTCGAAAACGGAGATAAATTCGCTCATTGCTTCATCCCTCCGTTTTCGAGTTTTATTTTACTTTTAAGAAACCTGACAATGTCTTTATAACTTAACACACCAATTAACTTCTGTTCCTTTACCACCGGAAATAAATCTTGTTTACTGGACTGGATGATCTCTGTTGCTTTGTATAGTGGTAAATCATTTTCCAGGATGGTACACTCTTGAAGAGCACCATCTGTCACCGCGCCAGCATACATGTTGTGCTCGTCCCTAATAATGTACGTACCCGCTAGTTGGTATGTCTTTGCTAAAAAAACTTTTTTGCTGATGACCCGGTCATTTGATTGATCAGCAATTACATCCACTGCCGTTTGCCATGGAGACTTCCGCTCACCAATAAAATCTCTTACAAACGTTGTTGCAGGATGCAATATTAACTGCTGCGGTGCATCAACTTGGACAATCTTCCCTTCCCGCATTAAACAGACTCGATCACCAAGAGCCATCGCTTCGTCCATATCATGCGTTACAAAGACAATCGTTTTTTTAATCTCCTTTTGCAATGAGCGAATATCACGTTGCAACTGTTCACGACTTATTGGGTCCAAGGCACTGAATGGCTCATCCATTAAAATAATATCTGGATCTGCCGCCAGCGCCCGGATCACACCAACACGCTGCTGCTCCCCACCAGATAATTCACTTGGCATGCGTTTTTGATAAATGGCACGGTCAAGGCCAACCATTTCTAGTAATTCTTGACTGCGTTTATGTATTTTTTTTCGCTTCCATTTTTTCATCTCCGGCACAACTGCAATATTTTCCTCAATCGTTAAATGCGGAAAAAGAGCAATTTTTTGGAGAACATAGCCAATGTTCCACCGTAATTCATGAATATGATAATCATTGACATTCTTATCTTGTATGTAAATGCCCCCGGAAGTAGGCTCGATTAATCGATTAATCATTTTCATTGTTGTTGTTTTCCCGCTGCCACTGGGGCCAATTAACGTTACAAACTCACCCTGGTTTACGGTCAATGAAAAGTCGTTTACTGCCTCTGTCCCATCAGGGTATACCTTACGTACGTTCCTGAATTCAATCACCTATGTACCTCCTATTTTCTTATTCCTATTTAAACATTCCCTTACTAGTAGAAGTCAAACCCACTTTTAGGCGTGCCACGTGCTCAAGTTCGATTACTTCTGTATAAAAGTTATAATTTTTGTTCTTTCCAGGACCAGTTCATGATAAAATGAACTATACATTGAACTGTTAAGAGAGAAGGAACACATTATGGACTACGTTTTATTTGCTATCATAGCATATTTGTTAGGCTCCATCCCATTTGGTGTACTTGTTGGAAAAATTGGGTATAACATCGACATCCGTGAGCATGGAAGTGGTAATCTGGGAGCAACAAATACCTTTCGCGTCTTAGGTATAAAAGCAGGATCAATCGTTGTTGTATCCGATATCTTAAAAGGAACACTAGCAACACTGATACCATTGTTTTTCGATGCGGATGTTCATCGGCTGGTCATTGGACTGTTTGCCGTTATTGGGCATACATATCCATTATTTGCTAAATTCAAGGGCGGAAAAGCAGTGGCAACTTCGGGAGGGATCATTCTTGGGGTTAGTCCCATTTTATTTATTATTATGGTTCTGACATTTTTATTGACCTTGTACCTATCCAAATATGTTTCCCTATCATCCATGATTACCGGAGTAGTTTCATTTATCGTTGCGATTTTGCTCAAGGAGGATATTTTCTTGATCATTGTCATAGCCTCGCTAACAATTTTCGTACTCTATCGACATAAGGAAAATATTAAACGAATTAAAAATAAGACCGAACCGAAAATCACCTGGATGTGATATGAAGTATTAGTTGAGGAATGTACTTGGGGCAAAAGGCTATTTCTACCATTAGCAGATGTGCTTATGATATAATAATGATAAGAAGAAGCACCGTCTTACATGGTGCTTCTTCTTGCATGGGATAAGTCAATCGATTGAATATTATAGCTGAGTTAAGTATACTTTAACTGTAGAGTGAAAGAGGTGATATCGTTATGGATAAATTAAAAACGCAGCCTAACAATCCGTTACCAAATAAAGCTGAACGTCATAAATTATTTGGATCAGTTGAACCTGGCCCAAAAACAAAGCCGGTCGAAAAAGATAAAATGGCCGATTTGCAAAATACAAGAAAAGATTTTCTATTTGATTTAGATGAAGTCGGTATTGCTAATGTGAAGCATCCGATCACCATATCCAGTCGTTTACAACCGGCCACCCAAACGAGTATTGGCACATTCCGATTTACATCGGCAGTTGAGAAAACAAGTAAAGGTACCAACATGAGCCGGTTTACGGAACAATTGAATATATATCATGAACAAGGGTTTTCTGCTGACATAGCAACATTGAAGCAGTTTACAAAGGATCTTGCCAAACGATTAAAGCAACCAGATGCCGAAATCACCGTAACGTTCCCATGGTTTTATGAACGGCGCAGTCCGCAAACCGGATTATCTGGAATGAACCATGCAGATTTAGGATTAATGGTGTCTTATGATAAACTAGGTGAATTCGCTGTTTCGGCATCATTTTCTGTCCCAATCACTACGCTGTGTCCATGTTCCAAAGAAATCAGTGAATATAGTGCCCATAATCAGCGTGGATATGTCACGATGGAAATTGATCTTGCGGATGACTTTGATGAAACAGAAACAGATTGGAAAGAAATGCTTCTTGATGCTGCTGAAAGCAATGCAAGTGCACCACTTCACCCTGTTCTGAAGCGTCCGGACGAAAAAATGGTGACCGAACAAGCATATGAAAATCCTCGATTTGTAGAGGATATGGTTCGCCTGGTGGCGGCGGATCTTTATGAAATGCCCTTTGTTACAAAATTTAAAGTCAGCTGCCGCAATGAAGAATCGATTCATATGCATGATGCCATTGCTTCGGTAACCTATTCAAAAAATAATTAATATGAGGTAATACGCAACAAATTCTCTTCTTGCTATGTTACAGCAAGGGTTCAAACACCCATTACATGAAGAAGGAAAAAACATGAAATATTTTTTTATTGCATTGATCCAATTTTACCGAAAAGCAATCAGCCCTTTTAAAGCTCCGTCGTGCCGATTTTATCCTACATGTTCGGAATATGGGTTAGAAGCGTTCAGACGGTTTGGGGCCATTAAGGGCGGTTATTTAACTATTAAACGTATTAGTAAATGTCACCCGTTCCATCCCGGTGGTGTTGATTTGGTTCCGGAAAAAAAGGAAAGAAAACACAAAAAACCTTAAAGGAGCTGATCAAATTTGAACCTGCATGTGACAAAAGAGGCAGCTGAATGGTATAAACAAGAATTCGATATCAATCAATCAGCCCATTTACGCTATTATGTTCGGTATGGCTTCGGTGGACATATTCCCGGCTTTTCACTGGGAGTTCGAATTGACAACCCTAATGAAATCCATGCAAGCAGTCTTGTGGATGGAATAACCTTTTTCATCGAAACTGCTGATGCTTGGTATTTTGAAGCAGTGGATTTACGTGTGCAATGGAATAAGCAGAAGCAAGAGCCAGAATTTATTTATGATTAGTAAACAAAAAAGCTGAAGCTGGGACAAAAGTGTTTTAGCTTTTAAACTTTAGCAAGAAAGTATCTCGATGTGGATAAATATTTTTAAGTAATAAGTATAGGAAAACGTTGATGCTGATTATGCATAAACTGCGACACATGATAATTTCTTTGAGGGTACTCTCCCGTTCTAATGGAAGATTGGTGCTTACATTCGCTCCGTCAAAATACTCCACCCTCCACTCACCCGGACGGAGGCATTAGCACCCCTCTTCCAATAGAACGAGTGTTATTAATTAATATTCACGACGTCGCAGTTTCCATCAACTTTGTATTGTATTACACTTCTCTCCTAAAAAATTCACATTCTAAACTTACCTTCCTATAATCACTCATCTTAAGTGTGCAGCGTTTCGGTTATGAACCAACCTCATTTGTTTATGGCATATTCATTAATTAAAGATTAAACTGGTTCAATTGCTCCCACTGCTGCTCATGCTGCAGAATCCGTTTTTGATTTTCACCAAACAAGTCGAAATGCGGATAATTTTGATGACGATCAATCCATGCTGCTTTTAAGCCATAGTTTTGACCCCAAGCAGCCAGCTTTTCCTCATCACTGCATCCAACCTTTGTTACCGTAACACAATTTGGAAATCGTGGATCCTGCCAGTAATGCGTCAGAAATGCAATTTCCCCACGTTCAACCTTCTCTTTCCAGGTTATTAAATCCTTCCGCTTCAGTCCAAAAGCCATTAGGAAACTCCGTTTAACTGATTCGAATATGCTTTATGCCAGTCAGGAAATTTCCGTCGCAATGATAATGGTCGAAAACTGTCACTTTTCACAATGACATGCTCCGTTGTTCCGCTAACGGCTACATTACCTTTACCGTCCAAAACTTGATAGGCATAAACCGTACGCAGACCATCATATTTTTGCAGCCATGTTTCGATAAATGCTTCTTCCCCATAACGAATTGGTTTTTTATAGGACAATTGGGCATCAATTACTGGTGCCAATACACCTTGTTCCTCCATTTTTGCATAACTCAATCCGATGCTTTCAATAAATTTTGTTCTGCCAATTTCAAACCAGATTAAATAATTGGCATGATAGACTACCCCCATCTGATCTGTTTCCGCATATCTTACTTCAATTGGTGTACGTACTTTATTCAAAACCAAAATCCTCCTTGTCCTCTACCCATTATCTATTATTTTATCATAGATTATTTTTGAATGAATATACGACGCTTAGGCCCCTGTAAACAAAAAAACCTGGAGCAGCCAGGTTTTTTGTTTAATCATTATTATTGATAATCCTCTTCATCAGCTATTTCTGCGCGCATTCCCTTGATTGCTTCTTCACGGCGTTGATTCTTCGCTTTTATTTTTTCTTTTTCATCACCAGATGAGAACTGCATCGATTCATTTGCATCCTCCATGTTTTCCATAGTGTTCTCAACATGCTGTTGCAATTTAGCAGCATTATCGCTTCGATCATCCGGCTTTGGTTTGTTTGATTCATTATTCAAGAATAATCAATCTCCTTTTGCAATGTATTTTCCTTCCTATATTCTGCAATATTGATCGTCTTATACAAAAAGCTCTCCCTTTTATAACAACAAAGGTAAGAGCTCTTGAGGTTTGCTAACTGCTTTTTTCTTTCTTCATCAGGCGTTGGCGCTTGGTTTCTAAATTTTGTTCGATTTTCTCCATGAGTAGTTGATCCTGTAAAATTTGTTTGCGATTTTCATTAACCAATTCATCAAATGATAGTTTTTTCTTTAATGAAATAGTAATCCACTCCTTTTTAGTAGCAGTATTACCATTTCTTTAGAAAATTATTATCATTCGAGCGAATTTAACATATCCTGCATGAATTTATATGTCATAGGGCCAGTTTTTTTATTTTCTTGGATTTTGCCATCTGTACCAATAAAATAAGTTGTTGGTATCCCAACTGTCATATAAGTGTTACTCGCTGACAGATCTTTATCGAGATAGATTGGAAAGGAATAATTATATTTGTCAATAAATTTTGGTACGTCCGCTTCTTTATTTTCGGAACCGGTTAAATTGACGGCAACGATTTCGACGTCATCTTTATAGTCATTATAAAATTGTTGTAGTTCCGGCATTTCCGCTTTACATGGCGGACACCAGGTGGCCCAAAAATTTAAAAAGACTTTTTTTCCTTTAAAATCTGAAAGATGTAACATATCTCCATCAAGTGTTTCCAACGCAATATCTGGAGCCATTTGTCCTGGTTCCAGATTGCTTGCACCACCGGGAGAAACAATTGCAGCACCATCTTCTGCATCAGAGTCATTGTCCACACTTACAGCCTTTTCCTCCTGATCAGCAGTCTGGCTATGATCTTTTTCCACAAAGTTAAAAATCAGGATTCCAGCCAATAACACAATTACCGCAATTCCAAGTAGTTGTTTCATCACGAAGTCTCCTTCACCAAGCATTTCTTATCCCAATTTTAAGTTGGAGCGGGGGTTCCATCTGCAAAATTACAGGGTAGTGCAAAAAATCCCTGCATATTCATCATATGCAGGGATTTTTATCATATGAACCAAGCCCTTAATAATGGTATCCAATGCATGGCTGTAGTTACAAAAAATTACTTTTCGACATATTTTTTGCTGTCATTTGCCAATTTATTACGAAGTACCATTTGTAAAATTCCGCCATGACGATAATAATCAATTTCAACTTCACTATCAAAACGAGCAATCGCTTTGAATTCAGTTGTTTTACCATTTTCGTCGATCGCTGTTATATTCACAAGGTCATGCGGCTGGACTGTTTCGTCAATATCGACGGTAAAGGTTTCCTTACCAGTCAATCCTAGTTTGTCAGCGTTTTGACCTTTTTCAAATTGTAATGGAAGTACGCCCATCATAACTAAGTTGGAACGGTGGATACGCTCAAAGCTTTCAGCAATAACCGTTTTAATTCCAAGTAGAATGGTTCCTTTGGCAGCCCAGTCACGAGAAGATCCCATACCATAATCCTTACCGCCCATGACAAGCAAACCCGTTCCATCTTGCTCATATTTCATAGCCGCATCATAGATTGGCATTACCTCTTCTGTTGGCCAATATGTCGTATAACCACCCTCGGTTCCAGGTGCTAACAAGTTACGGATACGGATATTGGCAAATGTCCCACGCATCATGACTTCGTGGTTACCACGTCTTGACCCATACGAGTTAAAGTTACGTGGCGATACGCCTTTCTCCTGAAGGTATTTACCAGCAGGCATATCCTTGGCAATTGCACCAGCTGGCGAAATATGGTCTGTTGTGATCGAATCACCAAATTTACCAATCGCTCGTAAATTATTCAGAGTTTTAACAGAACCGGCTTCTTTTGATAATCCTTCAAAGAATGGCGGGTTCTGAATATATGTTGAGTCGTCATTCCATTCAAATAATGGTTCGTCAGTTGTTTCGATTTCATTCCACTTTTCATTGGAGTTAAACACATTTTCATATTCTTTACGGAAAATTTCTGGTTTTACAACGCTTTCGACCTGCTCTTTGATCTCTTCCATCGTTGGCCAGATATCTTTCATATATACTGGCTTGCCATCCTTATCGGTTCCGATTGCTTCTGTCGTTAGATCAATATCCACTGTTCCAGCCAATGCATATGCAACAACCAATGGCGGTGAAGCCAAGTAGTTTGCTTTCACTAATGGATGAATGCGTCCTTCAAAGTTACGGTTACCGGATAATACAGATGTAACGGTTAAATCGTTTTTCGCAATAGCCGCTTCAATTTCCTCGCGTAATGGACCAGAGTTACCAATACACGTTGTACAGCCGTATCCAACTAGGTTAAAGCCAATTTTATCAAGGTATTGCTGCAATCCGGAATCATCCAAATAACGAGTAACCACTTTTGATCCGGGTGCTAGCGACGTTTTTACGTAATCTGGTACATGCAATCCTTTTTCAACCGCTTTTTTGGCAACCAGACCAGCACCTAGCATAACATAAGGATTCGATGTATTCGTACATGAAGTAATCGCAGCAATAGCGAGTGCGCCTGTTTTCATGACAGATGTTTTGCCATCTGGATGCTCAATGGTCACTTCTTTATCAAATTCCGACTTATCCAATCCTAGACCTTGGTTTCCTGCAGGGGCAGTAACTGCTTTGTTGAATTGTTTTTTCATATTGGACAAAGCAATTAGATCTTGCGGGCGTTTCGGTCCAGAAAGGTTTGGTTCCAATTCAGAAAGATTGATTTCGACCAGTTCGGTATATTCCGGATCCGCTTGATCAGGAGAATACCATAGATTATTTTCTTTACAATACTTCTCAACAAGCTCAATATGTTCTTCACTACGTCCAGTAAGACGTAAATAACTCAATGATTCTTTATCAACCGGGAAAAATCCACATGTAGCGCCATATTCTGGAGCCATATTGGAGATAGTTGCCCGGTCAGCAAGTGGCATATCCTGTAATCCTGGTCCAAAGTATTCCACAAACTTACCAACAACGTTTTTCTCCCGCAGTACTTGGGTAACCTTCAACGCCAAGTCGGTAGCCGTTGTTCCTTGTGGGAAACTTCCGGTGAATTTAACACCAATAACCTCAGGGGCAGGGAAATATGATGGCTGTCCCAGCATTCCTGCTTCGGCTTCAATACCGCCAACACCCCAGCCAAGGACACCTAATCCGTTAATCATGGTTGTATGAGAATCGGTTCCTACCAATGTATCTGGGAATGCATCATAGGTTCCGTCCTCGTTCTCCAAACCATGGACAACACTAGCGATGTACTCCAGGTTAACCTGGTGAACAATTCCTGTTGCCGGTGGAACCGCACGATAGTTTTCAAACGCTTTTTGTGCCCAGTTTAAGAAATGGTACCGTTCAGCATTACGCTCAAATTCGAGTTCCATATTAGCTTTTAGTGCATTAGGTGTACCGTATTGATCAACTTGCACCGAGTGGTCAATTACCAAATCAACCGGAACCTCCGGGTTGATTTTGTTTGGTTCGCCACCCATGTCGACCATTGCTTTACGTAATGATGCAAGATCGACAACGGCAGGTACACCGGTAAAGTCCTGCAAAATAACACGTGAAGGCTTGAATGGTACATCTACACCTGTACCATCTTTGGTACCCCATTTCGCTAATCCTTTGACATGCTCATCTTTAATAACCCGCCCGTCATGTTGGCGCAAAAGTGATTCTAGTAAAACACGGACGGAAAATGGTAAACGTGAAACATTGCCCAATCCAGCCTCTTCAAGTTCTTTTAAATGATAGTAGTTATACGTTTTTCCATTTAACTCAAATTGCTTCTTTGCATGAAACGTATCTTGTTTTGACATTTAAGCCTAACCCCTTTCATATGTTCTGACCATACCCCTTGATAGAATCATAGTATGAATGCACAAGTTTCAATACATACAAACACATGTATCATCAACTATATATTAAATGATTTTCGTACCAAAAATCAACTATACCGAACCCAGCGGCATATAGTAAAAAATTATGTAAAATGATAACAAAAACTTATCAAACGAGTTAACATGTTGCTGCTAAAGGTAATCCATGTGCTTTCCTTCGATGCCCTTATTGTCTACCATCCATACCAGATCCTTTTAGCACAACAGTAAATGTGCTTCCCTTATCCGCATTCCTGCTAATTTCCAAACTGGCATTATGCCGCTCCAAAATCTGTTTCGTGATCATCAATCCAAGTCCTGTACCATTTTGTTTCGTAGTGAAAAAAGGTTCACCTAGTTTATGTATGATTTCTTCCGGGACTCCCGGTCCTTGATCAACAATATCAATGATCACATTCGTGTCCTTCGTATAGACAATCAATTGAATTGTTCCCCCATCATCCATCGCTTCAATCGCATTTTTAACAAGGTTGATCAACACCTGTTTCATTTGGGACCGATCACAATGAATGAATATCTGCTCCGAGATCTCCCAATCAAACACCATATTTTTCAGTTTTGCTTGTGGCTTTAATAATTCAACAACATCTTCAAGCATCGCCGTGATAGATTCCTTTTTTTTGTTGTCTGTCATTGGTTTAGAAATATAGAGAAGTTCAGAGGTAATCGTCTCCATTTTCTCAATTTCTTCAATCATAATTTTATAGTATTCATCTTTTCGATTAACCCCTGCTTGCAGTAATTGAATAAATCCCTTTAACGAGGTCAACGGATTACGAATCTCATGGGCAACACCAGCAGCTAATTGTCCAGCAGTAGACATTTGTTCGGAGCGGATCATCATTTCTTCCATTTCTTTTTTATCCGAAATATCGCGTAACGTCGAAATATAATACACCTTGTCCTCATACGTAACTTTTCCAAGATTACACTCTGACCAAATATATTTTCCATCCTTATCTTTAATATTAATATTGAAGATCTGGCCATTTTCCGAAAGACTGGCTAAACGTTCATTAATGTATGATGAATCTTCAGGAGAAATCTGTTCATACCAAAATGTTCCCTCCAATTCTGTCACTGTATATCCCAACAAGCGCTCTACAGACTTCGACGCAAAGCACACTCTGCCATGGTGATCCCAAATTGTAATCAAATCACTTTGATTATTTTCAATCCAGTCGATCATCGTTTTAGACAGTCCGGAAATGCTTGAAAAAAATGCATCATAGTTTTCGGCATGTTCTCGTGCCTTTTCACCTAATTGATTGGATTTTGTTTGTTGTTTCATCTCTCCGCCCCCTTTTTGCAAATTCCAACATATCTCCCCTTTAAAACTACTTATATGTTTTAAGTCATGCAATTATGACACTTGTTTGTCATGATAAGTCCGCTTATAATAAATAATAGTAGCTTATAATTTAATGAACAGTTAGCGAAAGTAAAACACTAAGTATTTGTATCTTACTATAAAAATATAAAAAAATAAATCTTTAGAACTGTTTACATATTTGATGTATGATTAGAATAATAAGGAAATAAGGTGAGTTAATGTCAATTATTATGGATTATTTTATTATACTATGGGGAATATTGCTGATTACACTCATGTCGATCGGTGGCTTCTTTATGTTTCGGAAATTTTTGAAACGATTACCTAAAGAAGATGGCAAGTCTACCCTTGACTGGGAAGAATATTATATGGAATTAACAAGACATATGTGGGAAAGTGAGGAAAAAAAATTATTAGAGGAACTAATTTCCCCCGTGCCTGAACTGTTCCGCGATGTAGCTAGGCAAAAGATAGCCAGTAAAATCGGTGAGGTTGCCCTAAAGAAACAGCAAAACAAAATAACACGTGATGTATTAATTGAGGGGTATATTATTGCTACTCCAAAACGAGATCACAAGTTTTTGCGGAAAACATTGCGCAAAAAACATATCGATGTGACTCCATACGAAGCCTTGTTTAAATTGTCGCCTGAGACATATCGGAGCGGATTGAAGCAACGCTATTCTAAAAATAAATCATAAAAGCGCTCGTGCGATGACGAACGCTTTTTTGATTAGGCGTTTTGATATCTTAAACGTCTTTCCAGTTTTTTATACTTGTAAAGCATCGCGAGACGCCATGATACAATCATTCCAAAAGCTAGCAAGAAGAACATTCCACTCGTTTCTCCCAGCGAAATGGTACTACCGATAATTACTTTAATCACCATTCGTACCGCGAGTAATCCAAACAAGATAAAAACAAATGATTTTGACGGGATCAGGTAAATAGCATTTTCCTTAATTTCAAACTTTGATGTTTTAATTAAAAAGATTGAAAAAAGTACTCCCACAAGAACTGCCTCTAAAACCTGAATCCAGGCAACGCGAAATTCGGGTACAAAAAACATACAGGCACCAGTACTCATAAATATTGGTGGCAAAATGATCTTCTTGACGGAAGCAGGTTTTTTCGCTGCTTTCAATCGGACAAATATCATGGTAATTGCCATAAAAAAAGCAACTAATGTACTTGCAATAACCCAAAACATATCAAATCAACTCTTTCTCGAGTCACTATTATCCCACTTTTTAGAGTAAGTAGTTCCCCGGCTTCAAATCAAATTTCTGCTATTCAAAGTTCAAGTCTGCTTGTGTCTATAGATGTCATGAAGGTGTTATATGGACGTTGCATACGTTAATAGCATGGAATTATCTCCTGACGAATTTGATGATGTCGCCATGTCACCTGCTAACTTTGTAATACACGTTTAACCGTTTCAAGGACTCGACTCTCTTCAAATGGTTTTACGATAAAATCCTTTGCGCCGAATTCAATCGCATCGACTACAACTTTTTGCTGCCCCATCGCCGAGCATACGACTATTTTCGCCTGTTCATCATATTTGATTATTTCTTTAATCGCGTCGATACCATTCATAACCGGCATCGTAATATCCATTGTTACGATATCCGGTTTTAATTCTTTATATTGGTCGATTGCTTCACGTCCATTTTGTGCTTCACCAGCAATCACATGGTTGTCTTTTTCCAATATCGCCCCAAGCGTAACACGCATAAACTTAGCATCATCGACTACCAGAATCTTTGCCATCATAATCCCCCCACGTGTCCATTGCAATGACCACACCTATAAAAATCACCTTGGTGCCGAATCATGGTTGTTACTACCACCATCTTATATAAGCACAAACACAATATATTATTTTCTACTGCGCAATTCTTACTTAATTGTAATCGTTTTTTAGAAAGATATAGTAACATAATAATACAATTTTAAGGGGAAATCCAATTTAAAAACCAGAAAACCCAAACCAGCCTGCTAAAAACGAGGTTAATTTGGTCATTAAATCAAAAAATAACGCAATTCCCATGAAAATCATGATGTATCCGCCAATTTTCACCAAAATTATGCTGTGACGTTTGATCCAGGCAAGCTTCCCAATAAAAAAGGACAGGATCAAAAATGGTAAAGAAAATCCTAAAATATAACTGATCATCATGATCATACCAACATCCGGGTTCTGTGCTACCAATGTAATGACAATCCCCAGAATTGGTCCCATACACGGCTGCCATCCAAGCGAGAATGCCAATCCGATAATAAATGATCCGATATAACCAGATGGACGATTTTTAAAAGTAATCCGCTTATCTTTCATCAAAAAGTTAAAATTCAGCGCACCAACGATAACCAAACCGAAAAAGACAATTAAGATGGCACCAATTTGCCGGATCACATCTTTATAGGTATCCAGAAATCCAGTTATTAAGGAGGAAGAATACCCCAACATAATAAAAACACACGAAAACCCTAACAAGAAGAAAATAGTATGTAAAATACTTTTTTTATTAAACTTTTTACTGTCGTCCTTTAAATCGGACACGCTCATTCCCGTTATATAGGATAAAAAGGCCGGGTAAAGCGGGAGCACACAAGGTGAAATAAACGATAAAAAACCCGCACCAAACGCAATAAAAATATTTATCTCAGACACAAAGCAACCCTCCCAGAGTACATCTGCTTTCATCTATTTTACCAGATTACGCTAGTTAGCAAAGCAAATGAATTTGACAATAATCCAAACCTTTTATTCCGGCAGCAAAAGCAACAGCCGCTGGCATAAAAATACCCCTTATCACAAAAGGGTGTAAGGGGTATTTTTAGTGATGCACATACAATATAACAAATAAGACAATTGCAGTTTATTTTCCTTGTTGATTATTCATTGCACGCATCATTTGATTGATTTTCTTTTGTGACGGTTTTTGACCCATTTGCATCATCAGTGTTCGAAGCATTTGCTCATTAATTGGCGGGTTCTTCTTCAAATAATTCATCATATATTTTCTGGCGATAAAAAATCCAAGAGCGACACCAGCAATCAGAGCAACAATAGCTATTAATACGACCCAAATTGTGCTCATGCAAGTTTTCCTCCTTCATGTTGTCTCTCATACAGTATAGTAAATCAACGCTACGAATACAATACTTGTCCATGCAAATGTGCACTTTCGCTCGGAATTGGGGCTATCCATCCATAGTTCCCCCAATCGTTACGAATGGTAAACAAGAATGGATAAAACGAACGAAGCGCTGGAAACAATAGATCTTCCGCATCATGTAACGTTTCACAACGAAAGTTTATCTGTTTTTCATACATATGTAAAGCAATATGTGACCCTTCCCCGCTAATGTCTACATATGTATCGTGGTCGATTAATGTATGCTGATGTTCCAGATTGTATCTTAAATGGGTTACCAATGAGGCAGGTGAAAAGGAATTGGTAATAAAATGGTATTGTTTTTGAAGATTTACACATTCCGGATTATTTTTATACTCTTTAAAAAAACGATATAATATGCCACTTTTATGGAAATATCGATGCGCAAATTCTTTCTTAATCCAATAGACAGAATAATGTCCCAATGAAACCCCTCCTCTTTCACTCTATTATACGCATTCATACGAAAAATAATGTCAATCCGTGATGCAAAATAAAACTAGTTTTGTCGATTGTACGAAAATAAAAGCTAAAAAACGGATAACCCACAGAAAGCGGGTCATCCGTTTTTTAGCTTTTATCACTTATTTTACTAGTTTCTCAACTTCCTCAACTACATGGTCGACCGTAAAGCCATATTCTTCAATAACTTTTTCTCCTTTTGCTGAGGCTCCGAAACGGTCAATACCAATTACCGTTCCATGATCACCGACATAACGATCCCAGCCAAAAGTAGCAGCCATTTCAATTCCGACACGGGCTTTTACCTGTTTAGGAATCACTTCATTTTTATAGGTATCATCTTGTTGTTCAAAACGATCCCATGAAGGCATGCTAACAACACTTACATCAATACCTTTTGCTTGTAAAACTTGTTTCGCCTCAACAGCTAACGACACTTCTGAACCTGTTGCAAGCAATAATGCATCAGGAGTTTCTTTGGTTGCTTTGCTAATAACATATGCACCTTTTTTAACCCCGTCATACGCATTCTCTTTCGTTCCTTCTATTGTAGGTAACCCCTGTCTAGTAAGCACGAGAGCAGTCGGCTGTTCCTTAGATTCCAATGCCAAGCGCCATGCTGCTTGTGTTTCATTTCCATCTGCCGGACGTATTAATGAAAGTCCTGGCATTGCTCGCATTGCCGCGAGCTGTTCAATTGGTTCATGGGTTGGTCCATCCTCTCCAACAGCAATTGAATCATGGGTAAACACGTATGTTACCGGCATTCGCATAATCGAAGCCAGTCGAACAGCCGGACGTAAATAATCACTGAATACAAAGAAGGTACCGGCAAAAACTTTTAATCCACCATGTAAAGCCATTCCATTTAAGGCTGCCGCCATCGCATGCTCCCGTACACCAAACCAAATATTACGGCCGGAATAATCATTTCGCGAAAAGTCTGTCTCCCCTTTCATTGTCGTCTTATTGGACCCAGCTAAATCAGCACTTCCGCCGAAGAAATACGGTACTGATTTTGCAATTGCGTTTAATATTTCTCCGGAAGATGCTCTTGTTGCCAATTTATCTTTTCCGGCTTCGTATATCGGGAGATCTTTATCCCAATCTTTCGGCAATTCACCGTTCATTGCCTGTTCTAATTGTGCGGCCAACTCAGGAAATGTTTCTTTATAACTAGTAAACAAGTTGTTCCATGCTTGTTCTGATGCAGCTCCCTTATTGCCGATTTTTTCATTAAAATCTGCATACACTTCATCCGGAACATTGAAATCATCATGTTCCCATTGATAAAATTCCTTCGTTAATTTTGCTTCATCTGCTCCAAGTGGCGCTCCGTGAGAAGATGCAGAGTTTGATTTGTTTGGTGAACCATAGCCAATGATTGTTTTAACCTCAATTAATGTTGGCTGATCGGTAATTTCTTTCGCTTCGGTGATAGCTTGGCGTAATGCTACTACGTCATTGCCGTCTTCCACGGTCATCACATGCCATCCATACGCTTTAAAACGCTCCTGGGTGTTGTCAGAGAATGAACGATTCAATTCTCCGTCCAAGGAAATGTCATTAGAATCATACAAGGCAATCAATTTACCTAGACGCAAATGTCCAGCCAGAGATGCTGCTTCATGGGAAATCCCTTCCATCAAATCGCCATCACTGATTAAGGCATAGGTGTAATGATCGACGACAGGGAAGTTATCCTTATTATAAGCAGCAGCCAAATGTGCTTCAGCCATAGCCATTCCAACGCCCATTGCAATTCCTTGTCCCAATGGACCCGTTGTTGCTTCCACACCATCTGTATGATGAACTTCTGGGTGCCCTGGTGTTTTTGAATCCCATTGACGGAATCCTTTTAAATCATCAATGGACACATCGTAGCCGGATAAATGTAATAAACCATATAACAGCATCGAACCATGCCCTGCTGAAAGAACAAAACGGTCTCGATTAAACCATTTTGAGTGTTTCGGGTTATGATTCATAAAATCGGTCCATAGCGTATATGCCATCGGTGCTGCCCCCATTGGTAGTCCCGGATGGCCGGAATTCGCGTGCTCAATAGCGTCGATTGCTAACGTACGCAGTGTATTGATGGATAATTGTTCAACATCTTTTGACATGTTTGTTCCCCTTCCGTATCAACAATAATTGTATCCATTACCATTCTATAATGAAGTTCACAATCTCACAAGTATAAGCAGGAATTAACTATCTAGCTTAAAGTTTTAGTGCTTCTTTTCGCGCTCTTGCATATCACGCAACTTTTGTGGCGTTACATCATTACCTTCTGGATCAACCACCGTCATCGACTTTAATTGATTTTTAAACGATTTGCGTACATTCTGCAAATATTCTTGACGTAATGCTTGTCGTTCCGCTTGTTCACTATCCGTTAATCCGCCTGCTTTCGACTTACGGGCTAATTCATTAATTCGATTCAGTTTTTCTTTTGATATCATAAAAAAGACCTCCTGAAAATATAAAAACCAAGGATAACTAAGTCTCCTTGGTCCTTCATGATACCCTTCCTGGCAGGCACTTTCAAGTATTATGATATTCTTGATATCTTCTGTGTACTGTTGCTTTGGAAACGGAATATCCCATCCCATTCAACGTATGAGTAATCTCGGCAAAGGTAAGCTTCTTTTTGCGCAATCGATCAACTTCCCCAATCGGAAATGTCTTTCGCTCTCGGCCAGGTGCCTGATTGCGATTCGTTAAATTCTTACTAGGATCATACCCATCATTGATTGCCTTGTTTATTCCGCGTCTGATTTTGCTGTTATGGATCCGACGCTGATACTCTTCCACGATACCAACAATTTGTAAAACCATGGAGTCTGATTCGGACAGTTCCAGTTGACCATGATGGATGGCTGTATAAATTGGGATATTTAATTTGTTTAGTTGATGAAATAAGGCAATTTTTGTATTGCCTCTTCCTAACCTAGTTTCATCCTGAATCAATAAACAATCAGCCTTACCTGCTGAAAAGAGCTCAAGCATTTGAAATATCCCATCGCGATCGATGTCATAGCCGCTCTGCTTTTCTTCGATGATCTTTACAACAGTAAAATCATATATGTCAGCAAGTGTAAGCAATTCCTGCCGCTGTCTGCTTAAAGATGTCTCCTGTGTTTTCTTATCCGTACTTACCCGGCAATATAATATCGTTCTCACATTACATACACCTTCATCTCATTTATAAGTTATGCGCTCATAATCAATGCAAAATATAAAAATCCTAATGTTAAAGCAAACGTTACTAAATAGAATATATCAGTTTTGGTAATCTTTTCAAACATATCTATCCGCTCCTTTGTACACGAACAAGGACATTTGTTCGATATCTCTATTATTTAGATTACAACAGAACACACGATCTTGTCAACAGATTTTCGAACGAACGTTTGCGAAATTGGTGTTCTAATGGTAAACTATTATTAATAAATCCTATGCGAGAGGAGTTTGTTCCATGACCAAGCTTTCCAAAAGACAACAGATGATCCTTGATTTTATTAAAGATGAGGTTAACAAAAAAGGCTATCCACCGTCTGTACGAGAAATTGCAGGTGCAGTCGGTCTCGCTTCGAGTTCTACTGTTCACGGACATTTAGCTAGAATTGAAAGTAAGGGATATATTAGAAGAGACCCTACAAAACCACGTGCCATTGAAATTTTAGACCCATTTGAAGACAATAACATTCCGAAAGATGAAGCGCGTTACGCTCCTGTCATCGGAAAAGTTACCGCCGGCATTCCAATTACTGCTGTCGAGAACATTGAGGAATTCATCCCACTGCCAAGCTCAAGCGCAGGGCCGGATGATAGTTTGTATGTCCTCGTCATTGAAGGGGAAAGCATGATTGAGGCTGGTATTTTAAACGGTGATATGGTTATTGTTAAACAGCAAAACACAGCACAAAATGGTGATATTGTGGTTGCGATGACCGATGATGATGAAGCTACAGTTAAACGGTTTTTTAAAGAAAAGGATCATATTCGCTTGCAGCCGGAAAACGCAACAATGGAACCATTAATCTATCAAAATGTAACGATTTTGGGAAAAGTAATTGGATTATATCGGAATATTCATTAGAAAACCCTTGATACACACAAGTGTATCAAGGGTTTTCTAATAAGCTGGTTAATACTTATGGGGCAGATTGAGAAAAATGTAAAAACCAAAAGATATCCTGAAACGGATGTCCCTCTCCTAAACCTATTCATTTTTTTACAATTTCCTTGTAACTATAAGCAATGCAATCACAATAACTAACAACCCGAATGTAGATAAGATCTTTTTCTTCACCCCTCCTTCAACTCTTGTCCGAACTTCTGAATAAACCATAAAAAAATCGTTGGTACGGCAAATATCCCATACCATATTTTTAGGGGTGCATTATGTTCAAATACTTTAAAGTAAACTAGAATCAGAGATACAACTAAAAATACAATAGTAATAAAGAATGATAGTCTAAACCAAGTTTTGTCGCTCAATTGGATCAATCCTTTTTCTTTTCCTCTCAGTATATACTAAATTGTCTTACTTCGCTTTCGTTAATCCCTTGCGCTTCAATTCAGCTTTCTGTTTTCGTCCTGTCAATGTCAAATAATTATTTTTAAACCACGCCCACATAGTCGTCACCCCAGCTAAGATGATAGATATCGTTTCATCATCCACGACCGGAATTGGTTGTAAGTCGTATTTAACTAATACCATATTTACCCAGGTAATAATCAGGGTCACTGTTCGTACCCAAGTACCTTTATCCGGTTTGTTCTCTTCAAAAGTGCTCATATAACCCTCTCCCTTTAAATATAACGCTAACGTCTCTCTGATGCTCTTCATTCCTTTATCTCTTGTCATGTTTATTTCACTTCGAGATACATAACTCTGATTCCAAACGTCTAGCTTGTCATTCATGGTTGTTATCATTTTATTCAGCGATTTAAGTTCTGTCTCCACAATGGCCAATTTCTCAGCATTGTCTATTCCTTTTTCCACTTATGCATGTGCCATACTAATAACCCGGAATGAAAAAAATTGGAATAAACAAGTCATTAGATTTTCAACCAGAGTAAGAGAAAAGTTAGTTCGGATATAAAAAACTTTTGATTGTCTGAGGGGGGTTATTAAGATACCAGATGAATTATTGGATAAACTAAGAAACATAAGCAACATGTTCACAAAATAAAGAAGTAGTTGGGTATAGATAGTTAAATAATTTAGATTTAACCTTTTGTAGAGAGGATGGGAGGCCATTACTTAAAACTATACATTTACATGCATGCAATCGAATTTTAGAGAATGCAGATATAAAGTAGAACTTCATTCAGCGGGCGTTTTCGACGCACAGGATGTGCTAGTGCAGGCGAAGGCATAAAGAACGTGACGGTTTTAGCCTGCCCTTTTTCCTCCACTGAATAGTGGAACAAAGGCTAAGTTCTCAGGCGTCTGAGTTGCAACGCCTTTGTGACCTGCATCGTGCAGGCCCGAACAGAATCAGACCTTTGTCATGCAGTTGACCCCCACTTATTTTTCGTTCCACCTCTAAATCTTGAAGTGGGGGTCTTACCCGTTAGAGCGGGATAAAAAAAACTCCCAATCCATAATACAAGACATACACACGCTGTCCTGCTGTTGGATCGGGAGTAAACATGAACATTTATTCAGGAAAGATTAAGTCATAAACTAAAAACAAAATAAGAATTAATTTTTTCGGGAAATTCAGTGGTCAATCAATATTTCCCATGATTTGACCGCTGATTAAATTGATTATAATTATTGCTAGATCAACAATTCAAATATTAGTAGGCTGACAAGTACTGCTCTCTCTCCCACGGATGAACAGTCGTTCTAAACATATCCCATTCAATCTCTTTTGCTTCGATAAAGTGTTCGAACAGATGTTCACCAAGTGCTTCAACGATCACATCGTCTTGTTTTAACTCTTCCAGGGCATCCGCCAATGTCGCTGGCAAGTCTTTAATGCCATTGTTTTCTCGTTCCTTTTTATCCATCACATAAATATTGCGATCAATTGGTGTTGGTGGTGTCATTTTATGTTTCACACCATCTAAACCAGCTGCCAGCAGTACAGCCATTGCCAGGTAAGGGTTAGCTGCCGGATCAACACTTCTTGCCTCAATTCGGGTGCTCAATCCTCGTGAATACGGAATCCTCACAAGGGGACTTCTATTTGTACCGGACCAGGCAACATAACATGGTGCTTCATACCCTGGAACAAGCCGTTTATAAGAGTTCACGGTTGGATTCGTTACTGCGGTAAAATTAGTAGCATGTTTTATAACACCTGCTGTAAATTGGTATGCTACATCACTTAATTGCATGTCGCCATCCGGGTCAAAAAATTGATTCTCCCCATTCTGAAACAGTGACATATTGACATGCATGCCGGATCCATTAACACCGAACAATGGTTTTGGCATAAAGGTCGCATGCAGATTATGCTTTCTAGCAATCGTTTTAACAACCAGTTTAAATGTTTGAATATCATCTGCGTGTTTTACTGCATCGGAGTATTTAAAATCAATCTCATGCTGCCCCGGTGCTACCTCATGATGAGAAGCTTCAATTTCAAAGCCCATTTCTTCTAGTTCAAGTACAATATCGCGTCGGCAATTTTCACCCAAATCAGTTGGAGCCAAATCAAAATATCCGCCTTTATCGTTAAGCTCTAACGATGGCTCACCTCGTTCATCTAACTTAAATAGGAAAAATTCTGGTTCCGTTCCGATATTGAATGCAGTAAAGCCTAATTCTTCCATCTTCTTTACGTTTCGTTTTAAGTTATAGCGAGGACATCCTTCAAATGGCGTCCCATCCGGATTATAAATATCGCAAATAAATCGGGCAACCTTCCCCTTATCTGACGTCCATGGGAATACTACGAATGTATCCAGATCAGGATATAAATACATATCTGATTCTTCAATGCGAACAAATCCTTCGATCGAGGAGCCATCAAACATCATTTTATTGTCCAACGCTTTTTCCAATTGACCTAATGGAATTTCCACATTTTTGATGGTTCCAAGCATGTCTGTAAACTGTAAGCGAATGAACCGAACATTTTCCTCCTCAATCCGTTGATAAATTTGTTCCTTTGTTAACTTTGATCCCATGAATGTTCCTCCTAAAATATTGGTTTAAAATATATTTTCCTGACAAATCGCCAGGTATTAAACGTGATTTCAGTAACTAAGAAGTTTGGCAAGATGAGCTGATTCCAGCATTATTCATCGTATTCGTCGTAGTCAACCTTCCTTACTGCATTCAATTTGTGTTACTGAAAAAATCTTGATAGTTCCCCTTGCCGTAAGCTTGTTTTACCCATTCTGCCTGCTTCAAAAAGCTCATTCTTTAACATTTTCCGTAATTCTTTATCCGATAAAACTGCATATTGTTCTGTTTGCTGTTGTTCCTGCAATTTCTGTTCTTCCATAAGTAAATGTTTAATACCGGCCAGGTTTATTCCTTTATCAAGTAAATCTTTAATTTCAAGCAGACGGTCAACGTCATTAAAAGAAAACAAGCGCTGGTTACCAGTGGTTCGTTCCGGCTGAATCAACCCATACTCCTCATAATAGCGAACTTGTCTTGCGGTTAATTCGGTTAGTTTCTTCACCGTACCTATGGAAAACAAGGGCATCGAACGCCGATCCTGATCGTTCATAGATAAACCCTCCTTGAGCAAATGAATAGTTGTAGTTTATCGTATGTTAGTATTTCTGTCAAATACATGTTAGGAAATCTGACATGCAAAGCAAAAAGAAAGAAAAGGTTATTCATACAGCACCTTTTTTTTCCCTTATTTTACTTGTAACAAACCTTTTTCAATAAGTTGCTTAGCAGCTTCCTTTAAAGCAATCTTCACATGCTCATACGTTAAGCCACCTTGCACAAACGCAGTATATGGGGCTCTAATCGGGCCATCCGCTGTCAGTTCCAGACTCGCCCCTTGGATGAATGTTCCAGCTGCCATGATCACATCATCATCATACCCTGGCATTGGACTAGGCACCGGTGTAACAAACGCATTAACCGGGGAATTCATTTGAATGGTCTGACAAAATGCAATCATTTGCGCTGCATCTGGAAATGTAACAGATTGGATCAAATCGGTGCGCTCAGCTTGATAGGTAGGTGATGGACTATAACCGAGTAATTCCAAAAACCTTGCCGTCAGCACAGCACCCTTTAGCGCCTCACCAACAACATGCGGTGCAAGAAAAAATCCTTGATACATCTCTTGCAGCATATGTAATGTTGCACCAGTTTCTTTGCCTAAGCCCGGGGCAGTTAACCGGTGACCGCACTGGAGTACAAGATCTGTCCGTCCAGCGATATATCCCCCAGACCTAACAATGCCGCCGCCAGGATTTTTAATCAACGAACCGGCAATTAAGTCTGCGCCAACATGCAATGGTTCTCGCTCCTCAACAAACTCTCCGTAACAATTATCCACAAACACAAGGATTTCCGGATTTATTTCTTTAACGACCTGCACCATTTCTTGGATCTGATTGATGGTAAACGACGGTCGATCATCATAGCCCTTTGACCGCTGTATTCCAATTACCTTTGTTTTCGCTGTAATGACCCGATTGATTTCCTGGTAATTCACCAAGCCATTTGCAAGCAGTGGTACTTCTTTATATATAATACCAAAATCTTGCAGTGATCCAGAATCCTCCCTATTTTTGCCGATTACCGATTCCAGCGTGTCATACGGCTTTCCAGTGATATAGACAAGTTCATCACCGGGCCTTAACAAGGCAAATAGCGCCGTTGAAATGGCATGGGTTCCGGATACTATCTGTGGTCTTACCAAGGCATCCTCTCCTCCAAACACCTCGGCATATAGCGCCTCTAACGTTTCTCTGCCAGTATCGTCATACCCATAACCAGTGGTGGAATGAAAATGACTGTCACTAACCCGGTTGCGTTTAAACGCATCAAGAACGCGCTTTTGATTTATTTCGACGATGGTGCCAATTGATTCATGCTTGGTTTGACAATCCTGTTCTGCTTGTTTCATATATGTCTCTATCATACTTTTCGTTATTACTCCTTCATGTAGCTTGTTAATGGGTGATCTTCCTGAATATAACCTGTTAGTAAATACTTCATCTGTTCCTCATCAAATACTTGCTCATCCAATATGGTCTCGTGCTCCAAACGGTGCAACAGCCGCCCCTCATTTGGATCGAGTGCTATGCTATACCATTGCCATTCTTCCCGCAATATTTCCTCCACCTTCGTCATTATTGCTTGTACATCCTCTGCTTCAAGTACACTTACGAGGACAGACGGATGATGCGGTGGGAAAAATTCACTGGTTAGCAAATCTTTTTTATTATACACCGTTAACATCGGAATGGAATGTGCTCCTAAATCTTTTAATAAAGCGATGACAGTGTCATGTTGTTGCTCCATATCCGGATCGGCGGCATCAACAACATGCAGAATAAAATCAGCCTCAGTGACCTCCTCCAATGTCGAACGAAAGGAAGCAATGAGTGACGTTGGCAGATCCTGCAGGAACCCAACCGTGTCTGTAATCAGCGACCTGAAACCGGTTGGAAACTGAATTTGGCGTGTTAATGGATCAAGAGTGGCAAATAATTGATCCTCTTCCAGGGTCTCACTGTTGGTAATCTGATTGAATAACGTTGATTTTCCGGCATTTGTATAACCAACAATAGCAATTTGGAAAACATGATTGGCTTTTCTTCGTTTTCGATATTGTGCGCGTTGGCTTACCACCATTTTCAAACGCCGTTTGATATCGAAAATCCGTTG
>NZ_JBCLVH010000023.1:0-33216 GCF_039548255.1 Lentibacillus songyuanensis | reverse complement strand
GCCACGCGTTCCAATGCCAGCCCCTAATCTGGACATTGCTATTCCCTGGCCATGAAGCCTAGGTAACATATATTCCAGTTGTGCTAATTCTACCTGAAGCTTTCCTTCTTTTGTATGAGCACGCTGCGCAAAAATATCTAATATCAGTTGACTGCGATCAATCACTCTTACTCCAAAATGTTTACCCAGATTTCGGAGTTGCCCTGCCGAAAGCTCATCATTCGCGATCACTAAATCTATGGCAGATTCGGTTAGCTGTGCCGCAATTTCTTCCATTTTCCCTTCGCCAATATAATGGGCGGAGTGGATACGATGGCGATTTTGAGTAAACACCTCAACCACCGTACCTCCCGCTGTTTTGCTTAGGGAAATTAGTTCATCAAGTGAAGATTGAAAACGTGCATTTGTCTGTTCTGGTTTTTTTACTGCTATGATAAAAATTTGTTCTGACATCTTACTCCGCCTCTTTCTCGTTCGCATGCATCTATCATAGCAAAGAAAAAAGTGCGATACAATTTAAATCAGATTCTAATCATCATAAAACTGTAAATCACTTCCACTCAGGAAAATTAGGTCATCTGCAGCATACCGCCTGCCACAAAGCACCCGTACAGCATGCCTTCGTATTGCCTGCTCAATCACATTTCGAACATATCGTGCATTTGCAAAATTCCGCTCTCCTTCTCGCGTTTTTCGATAAAGATGCTCCTGCAGCTTCCGATATGCTTCCTGTGATAATCGATACTCCCGAAGTGACACCATCTGCTTGGCGATATCTATTAATTGGTCTACATCATAATCCTGAAAATCTAAGATAAACGGAAAACGCGATTTCAATCCTGGATTGAGCATTAAAAACCGTTCCATTTCATATGGATATCCGGCTAGAATCAATACAAAATCATTCTGGTTATCTTCCATATGCTTGACAAGTGTATCTATCGCTTCTTTGCCAAAGTCTTTTTCCCCTCCACGGGCTAACGAATAAGCTTCATCAATAAATAACATTCCGCCAATTGATTTTTGAATAATCGATCTGGTTTTTTGCGCAGTTTGCCCAATATACTCCCCGACTAAATCGGCTCGTTCCGCTTCAATAAACTGTCCTTTTGACAACAATCCCATTTCAAAATACATTTTTGCCAGCTTTCTGGCCACCGTTGTTTTACCTGTTCCCGGATTCCCTTTAAAAAGCATATGAAGTACTTGCTTACTAGCAGAAAGACCAATTTCCTTTCGTTTTTCATTTATCACGATTGTTGCATATATTTCTTTGATTGTTTTTTTTAGACGTTCCATTCCAATAAAGGATGAGAATTCCTGATCAATATGTGCAAATGGGCTATTATCCATCGCTTCATCCAGCTGTTTTGCCTTTTTATCGTGAAAGACAATATTGATTTGCCCATTTTTATTGCGTACCATTTGCGTCTCCACTTCATCACCCCTTCGTCACGATAGTATACGCACGAGCAAAAAAAGGTGTGACAAAAGCCCAGAACAGAAGTCAGAAATCAAGAACAGCGTTTCAAGAAAAATATAGGCTAGAATATAACGAAAACTTTCAAGACTAAAGACGAACGGGGTTTGGCAAGTTACTTTTTCAACAGGTAAATCTTGCACGCAGTTGATGGAAAATGCGACGTAGTGAATATTAATTAATAACACTCGTTCTATTGGAAGAGGGGTACTAATGCCTCCGTCCGGGTGAGAGGAGGGTGGAGTATTCTGACGGAGCGAATGTAAGCACCAATCTTCCATTATAGAACGGGAGAAGTGCCCTCAAAGAAATTATCACTGTGTCGCAGTTTATGCAAATTATCAACAACAAAGCTTTATTATACTTCATTGCTAAAACATTACTTCTTATAAAAGAAGAGAAATCCAAACGAATACAAATTCCAATTAAAGGAACTTGAATCATCATTCGGATTTCTCTTTGAAAAAACACGTTGTCCCAAGCTCTACTACGATTATTCTTTATCTAGGTTTACGTTTTTAACTGGTGCGAATGTAGAAATCGCATGTTTGAAAATCAACTGTTGCTTACCGTCTGTTTCAAATAAAACAGTAAAGTTATCAAAAGCTTTAACGACTCCTCTAAGTTGAAATCCGTTTGTTAAAAACACGGTAACCGAAATATGTTCTTTTCTCAGCTGATTTAAGTAATTATCCTGAATATTTACGGATTGCGCCATTTCACTTTTCCTCCTCTTTCTATCTGTATATATTCTTATTTCTATGTTTCTTCCATGATTCCTGCTAAGTCGCCCAAAATAGTTTGAAATTTTTGATCAATATTATCAGGCTGAATGCGATACCAATGCACATTCATTTTATTTTTGAACCATGTATACTGCCGCTTGGCAAACCGTCTGGAATTGCGTTTAACATGTTCGATAGCGACCTCCAGACTTTGTTCCCCTTTTAAATATGGGATAAACTCTTTGTAGCCGATACCTCGCATCGATTGTTCATTTTCCAATCCTCGATTAAATAAGTCAGTCACCTCATCCAGCAAACCTGTTTGCATCATCTGATCAACCCGTTTATTAATACGATCGTACAGTTGCTTTCGCTCCATTTCCAACCCGACAAAAATCGGATTGTACGGCGAAACACCTTGCTTCTTTCTATTTTCGGTCATCGTTGTACCGGTTGTTTCATAGATTTCGATTGCACGAATTAACCGGCGATGATTATTCGGATGGATTTTTTTAGCTTGTTCCGGATCAACTTTTTGTAAAAATTGATACAGCTGATCCGGACCATCACGATGAATGATCGCTTCCAGCTCTTCGGTACGATTCTTATTGCGCCTTTGCTCAGAAAAGTGATAATTACATAAGGCAGCTTGAATGTAAAGCCCGCTGCCGCCTGCCAAAATGGGCAGATGCCCAAATTCTGCAATCTGCGCAATATAATATTGGACATAATCGCGGTAGTCCGCAACTGAGAAAGGCTCATCCGGTTGTTTAATATCAATCATATAATGGGGGATTCCTTGCATTTCCGGCTTGGTAATCTTGGCAGTGCCAATATCCAAACCCTGATAAACTTGCATCGAATCTCCACTGATGATGTTTCCTTGAAACGCTTTGGCAATTTCAATACTGAGTTGTGTCTTGCCAACTGCTGTAGGACCAACAACTGCAATAACGTTTTGTTTCATGCTTATTCCCCTGTATCTGCTTTTTTCTATGCATTGATGGACTGCTATATGTAATACCCCCACATTCAAGCGTGAGTAACTCAAACAAAAAGCTGGGGGAAACAGCCCGTCAATACCGGTTTCTGTTCGGACCTGCAAGAAGCAGATCACAAAGGTATACAACAGGACATTATGTAACCTTTGTTTCTTATCAGCGACGGGGGCGAAAAGCTAGATTAGGAAAAGCCAGTCCTTATGTCTGCACCTATACTCGAACGTCCTGTAGCCAGATCCCCACTGACACTTTATTCATATGCTTCGTAAGCCTTTAACATCCAAACATATTTTTCTAATGTTGCTTGTAAACCAATGAGAAGATCATTCGTCGGCTCGTCCTTCATTTCTGCTGAAAGGGACAACCCATCTTCCTGTATTTCCCGTATGATCTGTTCATAATCATGCGTAAGCTGTGTGATCATTTCATTTTCTTTATCATCAGCCGTTGCTTCCTCTAAAGTGGCTTCTTTTAAATACTTACTCATAGTTGCTAACGGTTTCCCATCAATCATTAAAACACGCTCGGCGATTTCATCAAGATCATTAGCCATGGTTTTATACATTTCCTCAAATTGCGCGTGCAGCTGAAAAAAGTGTCTTCCTTGCACAAACCAATGATACCGATGTAATTTTACATACATCAAAAAATAGTTGGACAGAAGTTGATTTAAAAAGTTAATTAAGCGTTGATTCTCCATCAAACACACCTCACATGTAAGCCATAAGTCTTTCTGCCTAGCTTTGACATGTGGTGCAACATTTATACCTGTCACATCACCCGCTTAAACATTTTCTCCAGTTCGTACGTTGAAAAATGAACAATAATCGGTCGTCCATGCGGACAGGTAAATGGATCAGTTGTCGCTCGTAAATCCTCCAACAACCGAAACATATCATCCTGATTCAAATAATGATTCGCCTTAATGGATCGTTTACACGACATAAGAATAGCCGCATCCTCCCTGATCGCTTCAATATTAATTCGCTCTTCTTCCATAATTTGGGCAATCATTTCCCGAATTACTTCTTCTTCAAATCCTTGTGGAAACCACGTCGGATAGGAACGAACGATGAATGTCTGATCACCGAATGATTCCAAAAACAACCCGACTCGTTCCAGCTCATCCCGATAGGTTTCAATAAAAATGGCTTCCTGCTTGGAAAAATCAAAAGTTAGTGGAATTAATAACTCCTGTAACTCATTGGTTGTTTTCCCCAGCTTCTGCTTGAAAAATTCATATTTAATCCGTTCTTGGGCTGCGTGCTGATCAATCATATATAATCCATTCTCATTTTGCGCCATAATATATGCTCCTTGCAATTGACCGATCGGATACATGGTCGGTACGCGGTCCGTTCCAACAGTTACGGGTTCTTGATCAGTCGGGACCGCTTCTGTATAATTTTCGACAAAAGCGCTTGTTTCTATATGCCCTGTCGCTTCAATAGCAGGTGCATTGTTTTCACTGATTTCACTATTTTGATCAAATGTGTCCGCAAACACTTCCGGACGTTCCTTGAGATACGGATCCTTCGTCCAATCGGAATTTATTTGATGATCCGATGACTGTGAAACTTGCGGCACATCATCAAACGTGATGGTATGCTGAACAGATTCTGGCTGTTTCTCCTTTTTATGCTCTAATTCAGGGATTAACGTGATTTCCCGAAATTTCGCCCGAATGGTTTCCTCAATCGCGGCAAACAGTTCTTTATCTTTACTAAAACGGACCTCCAATTTTGCTGGGTGCACATTCACATCCACTAAAATTGGATCCATGGTAATATTTAAAATAACAATCGGCTGCCTGCCAATCGGGAGCAACGTATGATAGCCGTTGATAACCGCTTTTGACAGCGGAATACTTTTAATATACCGTCCGTTAATAATCGTAGATATATAGGATCGTGACGCACGGGTAATTTCCGGTTTGGCAATGTAGCCTTCCACCTGAAAATCAAGTGTCTCATGCTTAATGGGAAGCATTTTTTTCGCCACACTCATACCATATACCTGGGCAATCACCTGTAAAAGTTCACCATTACCGGTTGTTTTAAATAACTGTTTTCCATTGTGTGTCGCCTCAAAACGAATGGAAGGATGCGACAGTGCTAATCGGTTCAGCAAATCGGTAATGTGTCCAAGCTCCGTATGAATCGTCTTCATGTATTTTAACCGTGCCGGTGTATTGAAGAATAAATCCTCCACAACAATCTTAGAACCTTTGCGGGCATCACTTTTTTCCTTATGCGTTTCTTTTCCACCTTCAAGCTTGAGCAAGGTACCGGCGCCTTTACCCTCGGATGTCTTCACTGTTAAACGGCTGACTGCTGCAATACTGGCTAAGGCTTCCCCACGGAAACCAAGCGTCTTCACATGGAATAAATCCGTTTCATTCTTGATCTTACTCGTGGCATGACGCAAGAACGCTCGTTCACAATCAGCTTCATCCATCCCGTTGCCGTTATCGGTAATTTTAATTTGCTGTAATCCCGCTTCAAGAATATCGATTTTAATCCAGGTACTATTGGCATCAATACTGTTCTCAATCAATTCCTTTACCACCGAGGCCGGTCGTTCGACTACTTCTCCGGCAGCTATTTTGTTGGCTAGTGTATCCGGCATTTGTACGATGCTCAAAAAATCACTCCTTTCAAAACATGGCACCCAACATACTTCTGCAAAATGATATAGTACTTGTTTCTATTTTACCTGCTTCTGCAACCGGTATAATGCATTCATCGCATCAAGTGGAGTCATATCGAATAAATCGAGTTTTATTAACTCCTGTTCCACACTTGATCCTAATTTCTCTTTGTATTTCCCGGTTACCTTGCTATTATCTTCTTCAACAAAAAATGATAATTGTTTCGGATCAGAGGTTTCCGAGATTTGTATTGGCTGATCGTTATTCTCCAAATCATGTAATATCGAACGCGCTCTTGTTATTAACGTTTCCGGCAGTTCGGCAAGCTTGGCCACCTGAATACCATAGCTTTTGTCAGCAGCACCTGCTTGGATTTGATGGAGAAATACAACATTACCTTCGTATTCTTCTGCCCGCACATGAATATTCTTCAATTTAGTTAATGAATCAGCGAGTGCTGTCAACTCATGATAATGAGTGGAAAAGAGTGTTTTCGCATGGATGTTATCGTGTATATATTCAACAATTGCCTGTGCCAATGCCATTCCATCATACGTACTTGTCCCGCGCCCAATTTCATCAAGCAGAATTAAACTATTTTCAGTCGCATTACTAATGGCATGGTTTGCTTCCAGCATTTCCACCATAAATGTGCTTTGTCCGGAAACCAAATCATCTGCAGCACCAATTCGGGTAAAGATTTGATCAAAAATAAGTAATTCAGCTTCATCACAGGGAACAAAGCAGCCAATTTGACCCATAATTACCGTCAATGCTAATTGTCGCATATACGTACTTTTTCCGGACATGTTTGGTCCCGTGATAAGCAGCATCTCTGTTTGCTGGTCAAGGGTGATGTCATTTGGTACGAACGAGCCATCTTTCATCACCTGCTCAATCACTGGGTGACGACCATTTGTAATGGAAAGTGTCTTCTCACCAAATTGGGGCCGCTTATAATTATTTGCCTCACTTACCGTGGCAAAGGCCTGTAATACATCAATCTTACTTACGACTTCAGCTATTTTTTGCAGAACCGGTATTTGTTCCTTTAATTGTTCCCGGATCTCCATAAATAACTGATACTCGAGTTCTACACTTTTTTCTTCCGCTTCCATAATCAGCGATTCTTTTTCTTTTAATTCTGGGGTAACATAACGCTCTGCATTTGTTAAGGTTTGCTTGCGTTCATATCTGCCTTCAGGTAACAAATGCAGATTGGCTTTAGTTACCTCAATATAGTAACCGAACACCCGATTATACCCAATTTTCAATGATTTGATGTTTGTTTCTTTTTTCTCTTTTTGTTCTAATGCTGCAATCCATTGTTTCCCATTGCGGGAGGCATCCCGATAAGTATCCAAAGTATCATGGTAACCATCCTTAATAATCGATCCTTCTTTAATCGACACCGGCGGATCATCCACTAAACTTTGCTCCAGCATATCCACGATTTGTTTTGGCCACTCAATCGCATCACCTAATGCTCTAATTTGCTCCTCTGGAAACTGGTTTAGTGTGGCCTTTAATTCTGGAATGTTAGCAAGGGACTGTTTTAATTGCATTAGATCACGAGCATTCACATTACCAAAGGCGATTCGGCCAGCTAAACGTTCCAGATCATAGACAGATTTCAATTGTTCTCTCAGGGTATCACGCTCCATGAATCCCTGATAAAACCCATCCACAATCGATAAACGTCCCTCAATGAGCTGGCGGTTCATTAACGGGCGCTCCAGCCATTTTTTTAACAGGCGTGATCCCATTGCAGTCACCGTTCGATCAAGTACCCACAACAAGCTGCCATGTTTTGTTTTCTTCATGATTGTCTCCGTAAGCTCTAGGTTACGTTTAGAATACATATCCAATGTTAAATAATCCTTCAACTCTATTCGCCTTGCTGGCTGCAGATGATCAAGCGAACGCTTTTGTGTATGCTGAATATAATTCAACAATCTGCTAAACGCCTGCATTAATCGCTCGTCATTCAACGCCTCACATAAATGTCGATATTCGCCATTAAATGTTACTTCATCTTGAAAGGATAATGTTACGTTTAGTTTCGCCTGCAATTCCTGCTGCCAATTCACTGGCAGATCAGACGAAACGACCATCTCTTTAATGGGCTGGTTATACAATTCATGAACTACTGCATCCCATCCATGAGGCACCATCGCCACCCGGTTTTCACCGGTTGACAAATCATTGTAAGCAACCACAAACGTACCATCGGGAAAATGAGAAAGACTAGCAATATAGTTGTTTTCCCCTTCACTTAGCATAGTAGATTCCATCACGGTTCCCGGCGTTATTAATTGAACAACTTCTCGTTTCACAACTCCTTTTGCAATTTTTGGGTCCTCTACCTGTTCACAAATGGCAACCTTATAGCCTTTATCAATTAAATTCTTTATGTAATTTTCAGCTGAATGATAGGGAACGCCACACATCGGAATCGGGTCTTTTTGCCCGGCGTCCCGTTTGGTAAGTGTTATCTCCAATTCATGAGCGGCCTTAATGGCATCATCAAAAAACATTTCATAAAAATCGCCTAAACGAAAAAATAAAAAAGCATCGGTATACTCCTGTTTTATTTGCAAATATTGCTCCATCATTGGTGTGTATTTTGCCATGATAAAAATCCTCCAAAAACCTTATATATTGTTACATTATAGCATACATTGTAAAATGGGAGCGAATAACTTATGATGCCTCCTATAAGGTGAAATCTCATTCATTGGGATGCTTTTCTCCGCTGATAATCAGGAACGAAGGCTATGTTTTTAGGCGTCTGCAACGCCTTTGTAGTCTGCACCGTGCAGGCCCAAACAGAATCGGACCTACCACGCAGTTGACTCCCATTTATTTTTACGATCACCTTAAACTCTTGAAATAGAAGTCTACTGACCAGTAAAAATGGGGAAAAAAACTTACGAGAGAATTTCTCCCTCGTAAGTTCGTTAATCCTTACTGCTACTACTACTCTCATTTAAAAATTCTGGGTTTACGTTCGTCAGTTCATCATCGGTTATTTCGAAATCCCAATCATTGTCGTCATCGTCAATGTCACAGCCTTTTGGATCGACTCGAACACATACTTTGGTATCACCGATTATTTGTACAATAAACTCTCGCTCGATTTCTACCACAATTTTATGACCCTGATTAGCAATCTTGCATTCCAGGCAATTTGGCTGTTGCACAACTTTGCAAATGACATCATAATCATCCGTCAAACAATTATCATCTTTAATGGATAGCGGGATATAATCGCAATATGTTACCCGCTCCGTAACGACTTCGGTCTTGGTATTATCGTTGTAGGAATACCAGATATTAATGTCGTAGCTGCCATTCACTTCTACAGTGTCTTCCGATTTCTTCTTCGCATTATACAAATGGTTGATTACCCAGCAACCAAGAATACTTGACGGTCTATGTGATGGAGTGACAGAATGGGTTGCTTGCGTGAACTTGCGCCCTTTACCACAAATGGCTCTGGTAATGATCTCTCTATACTCTTGTTCAAGAAAACTCATAATAACGTTTACCTCCTCTTTTTTCATAGTCATTTTATGCAAGACAAATACCTAAAGTGCATAGCTGCATATTGCCCAGCAAAAGTATCATGCAATAGCCTACGAAAAAAAGAGAAAAACGTTACAAAACACAAAAACAGTCCACCGCCACTTTAACACTTTAGTGTGGTGGGGGACTGTCCCTTTTAATGGCCGCAAGTGGAACTGTTTCGAACCTTTGACCCTGTTTCACCGGATAACAGGTCGCCGCCAGTGGATTCAATGACGTTATTAGTTACCTCACGCGCAATGGTACCAGTAACCAGCTGTAATACATCATTCACAACAATTTGTGTTTCCTTAAACTCTTGAACAACAGGAATCCCATCAACTTCATTCTGCAAACGATCGATTTCAGCCTCAACTTTTTTTAATGCTTCTTTTTTTTCATAGGCCTGGAAATTAACGGCTTGTTTTTGCAATGATTTTATCCGGGAGATTAACTGTTGTACTTTTTTATTCTCATTTATCTTTGCTTCCACTTGTTTAAACCGATCAATTTCATCTGTTTTTGCAAGCATACTAGCTAGTTTCTTCGCCTCGTCCAATACTTGTGTACGTGTATATTCCGCCATATCAATTCACTCCAACCGTATTTTCTACCATTACGCCATTTAATGACCATGTTTTTGCTTCGGTAATTTTCACATCAACAATTTTTCCTATTGCTGATTTTGGTCCTTTGAAATTAACCAATTTATTTCTTTCCGTGTATCCGGCCAATACATCCGAATCCTTTTTACTTTCACCTTCAACAAGCACCTTTACCACTTTATCCTGGTACTGTTTCATCGACGCAGCTGACTGTTTATTAACTAACTCATTTAAACGGTATAAACGCTGCTTTTTGACTTCTTCAGGTACATCATCTTGTTTACGCGCTGCAGGGGTACCCTCCCTTGGTGAATAGATAAAGGTATATGCCGCCTCAAAACCAACTTCTTCCATCAGGGTCATCGTTTCTTCAAATTGCTCATCTGTTTCATTTGGAAAGCCAACAATGATATCGGTTGTTAATGTCGCATTTGGCATTGCTTTACGAATTTTACGGACTAACTCGAGATAATCTTCCCGGGTATATTTCCGATTCATTTTTTTCAAGATTTCACTGCTTCCAGATTGAACTGGCAGATGAATATGATCAAGCAAATTTCCACCCTTCGCCAGCACTTCGATTAATCGGTCATCAAAATCTCGTGGATGGGATGTTGTAAAACGTACTCTGGGTACATCAATTTTATGAATATCATCCATCAAATCGCCAAGACCGTATGTTATGTCTTCAAAATCCTTTCCGTACGCATTTACATTTTGCCCAAGTAGTGTCACTTCCTGATAGCCCTGTGCTACCAAATGACGTACCTCCTGTATAATATCCTCCGGTCTGCGGCTCCGTTCTTTCCCGCGTGTCATTGGAACGATGCAATAAGTACAAAACTTATCGCAGCCGTACATGATATTTACCCAAGCCTTAATCTTGCCTTTTCGTACTTTGGGCAGATTTTCAATAATGTCGCCTTCCTTGGACCATACTTCCACTACTTTTTCTTTACCAAACATAGCCTCTTTTACCAAATGTGGAAGTCGATGGATATTATGGGTACCAAAGATAAGATCCACTTGCGGATGTTTTTTCATGATACGATTAACGACCGATTCTTCCTGTGACATGCAGCCGCATACCCCAAGAATTAAATCCGGTTTCTCCAGTTTCAGTGGCTTTAGGTGGCCGATTTCACCAAATACCTTATTTTCTGCATTTTCGCGAATGGCACACGTGTTCAACAATATAATATCTGCTTCATTCGTGTCTGCAGTCGATTCGTAGCCCATATCCGTTAAGATACCCGCCATCACCTCTGTATCGTGCTCATTCATTTGGCAGCCATATGTACGGATCAAAAATTTCTTGCCTTCCCCGATATTCTCCATATCTTCCGGGATGGTAAAATCATAATGCACGGTTACTTTATCACGTCCGCGCTTCCTTGCTTTATTCAAGTTTGGCGGTTCATATGTCGTTTCAAAATACTTGGCGAAATCAGCACTTGTTTTTTCACTAAGCGGCTTATCCTGACCGGATTTTCTGTCCGCGGTATCCACCTGCTTGATTTGCGATTGTTCCTTCCGCTGCTGTTCGTTCATAACGAAACTCCTTTCTTTATTTAAACAAAAGCCTTAAAACATAGTTGTACATTATTACAGTATAATACCTTAATACAAATTTAACAATATACAGAGGAAACGGCAATTAAAATCTTCTTTATAAAGAATTAAGTTGCTTGTCGACTGCACTTTTCTGATCTAGTTACACGTGGGTTAGAGACTACTGGTATAAGCAATAGACACTCCAAACGCCAAAGTGCGGGCGTTTTGCGGTCTCTTGTCTATGCCCTACGTCGCTGAACGGCCCCGCTGCACTTTTCTGCATAAAAATAGTGTTACGCAGTTTTCACGTAACACTTTGATCATGCTATTATATCATAATGGATAAGACCGAGGTATTATCTAGGCTCGACAATTAACTTAATTGCTGTACGTTCTTCATTATCAATCATAATATCGGTAAAGGCTGGAATACAGATCAGATCAACTCCACTAGGGGCAACAAACCCTCTGGCTATTGCTACCGCTTTCACAGCTTGATTCAGTGCTCCTGCACCGATCGCCTGGATTTCTGCTGAGCCACGTTCACGTAAAACGTTCGCGAGTGCACCTGCTACTGAATTTGGACTTGATTTAGCTGAAACTTTTAATATTTCCATTACTAGTACCTCCTTCATTTACTAATTTAGTTCTATTGTAACTATATTCGTGGAGATGATCGCTTATAACCTTAATTATGCATGAAGAATTCAAATAATTCAAATATCAGCTAAAGAATGGATGATCATCATTAACCATAATTCGTTCAATATGAGATGCTGCCCCCGTTTTTTCGTTAATCGTCACAACGATACCATTTATCTGTGTTCTACCCTTTTTATCCACTTCAAAACGTACTGGCAGACTAGTTAGAAATTTTTTCAGGACGGCTTCCCTGTCGGTGCCTAAAATTGCGTCATATGGACCTGTCATGCCTGCATCGGTAATGTATGCCGTCCCCTGTGGCAGAATTCGCTCATCCGCTGTTTGGGTGTGGGTATGGGTTCCAACAATCGCGCTTACACGGCCGTCCACATACCAGCCCATTGCCTGTTTCTCACTTGTTGCTTCCGCATGGAAATCCAGGAAAATGATATTTGTCCGTTGTTTGGCTTCAGCGATTAATTGATCCACCTTTCGAAACGGGTCGTCCAATGCCGGAAGAAAAGTCCGCCCTTGCATATTAATCACGGCAACCTCGATGCCATTTAAGTGATAATAGACGATGCCCTTTCCAGGTGTTCCATCCGGAAAATTTGCCGGCCGAATCATATATTTCGCATCATCAATAAATTCAAAAATCTCCTTTTTGTCCCAGGTGTGATTTCCCATGGTTACCACTTGGGCACCCCATTCCAAAAATTGCTTATAAATTTTTTCAGTAATTCCTTTTCCAGATGCAGCATTTTCACCATTCACAATAATCATTTGCGGGCGGTATTTTTCTTTTAGTTTCGGCAGGTATTCCTGTACCATATCGCGTCCTGGTGAACCAACAACGTCGCCAATAAATAATATTTTCATTTTCCCGTATCATCCTATCTTATATGGTGATTTAAGTGTTTCATAATGAAGATGGATTTGTCAAAGTTAAAAGCAGCTTATAAATAAACAAAAGCGGTCAAAATGACCGCTTTTGTTTATTTAGCGTATTCCACTGCCCTCGTCTCGCGGATTACCGTCACTTTTATATGCCCCGGATAATCGAGTTCTCCCTCGATCCGCTTACGAATCTCACGGGCTATCTTCACCGATTCAATATCGTCAATTTCATCCGGCTTTACCATAATACGAATCTCTCTTCCTGCCTGAATCGCAAATGATTTTTCTACGCCGGCGAAGGACTCGGAAATTTCCTCCAATTTTTCTAAACGTTTAATATAATTTTCAAGTGTCTCGCTCCGTGCACCAGGTCTTGCAGCAGATAGTGCGTCCGCTGCCGCTACCAGTACAGCGATGATTGATGTCGGTTCTTCATCCCCATGATGGGAAGCAATGGAGTTAATGACTACTTCATGTTCTTTATACTTTATTGCAAGCTCTTTACCAATTTCAACGTGACTTCCTTCTACTTCATGATCAATTGCTTTACCGATATCATGAAGTAATCCAGCTCGTCTTGCTAATGTTTCGTCTTCACCTAATTCAGCAGCAAGCAATCCAGTTAAATATGCTACCTCTGTCGAATGCTTTAACACATTTTGACCATAACTTGTCCGGTATTTTAGACGACCAAGTATTTTAACCAAATCCGGATGCAGACCATGCACCCCAACTTCAAATGTTGTTTCCTCACCAACTTCTCGTATATATTCATCAACCTCACGTCTGGCTTTATCCACCATTTCTTCAATTCTTGCCGGGTGGATTCTGCCATCCTGCACGAGTTTTTCCAATGCCATACGAGCGGTTTCTCTTCGAATCGGATCGAATCCTGATAAAATAACTGCTTCAGGTGTATCATCAATGATTAAATCAATTCCTGTTAATGTTTCTAACGTTCGTATATTTCGACCTTCACGTCCGATAATACGACCTTTCATTTCATCATTTGGAAGATTTACAACAGATACGGTTGTTTCAGCAACGTGGTCTGCAGCACAACGTTGTAACGCAAGAGAAAGAATGCTTTTTGCTTTCTTATCAGCTTCTTCTTTCGCACGGTTTTCTGCTTCTTTAATCATCAACGCTGCATCATGTGAAACATCTTGTTCAATCCGCTCTAAAATAACCTGTCTTGCCTGGTCAGTGGTGTAACCTGAAATGCGTTCAAGCTCCGTTTGCTGCTCTTGTATCATAGCTTCCACTTTGCTTTCCATTTCTTCAATTTGTTGTTGTTTGTCTGTAAGCGAATGTTCCTTTTTCTCTAACAAGAGCTCCCGCTTGTCCAGTGTTTCACTTTTTCTGTCCAGATTTTCTTCTTTTTGGGTCAGACGATTTTCTTGTTTTTGTATTTCGTTTCTTCGTTCTCTTAACTCATCCTCTGTCTGCTGGCGAAGCTTATGATTTTCATCTTTCGCCTCAAGAAGCGCCTCTTTCTTAGTGGCATCTGCATTCCTGTGTGCTTCATCAACTATTTGCTTTGCTAACGTTTCTGCACTGGAAATTTTAGCTTCTGCAATAGATTTACGAACCCAATAACCAACAATACCAAAGATTAGGGCAAGCAAAATGGAGATGATAATGTAAGTGATATCCATGAATTTCACCTCCCATTGCTATAAAGTTGTACTATTCATTATTGTCGGCATGTACCATGTTCAATAAATAAATAACAAAAATTGTATAATAAAAAAAATAAAATTATACATACTAATTTTATATGTCACGATCGCCTGTGTCAAGGAAACGTCACAATTAAACGAAACTTATTCGGAAAAAACAGGAATTAGCTTTATTTATTTTGATAAAGTGAAACTTCATTCAGTGGGGGTTTCTCTTTCTCCCCCATTGAGACAGGAGAACAAAGGCTAAGATCGCAACGTCTGAGTTGCAACGCCTTTGTGACCTGCATCGTGCAGGCTGAGAACAGAATCGGACCTTTGTCATGCAGTTGACCCCCACTTATCTTTTTTGGTTTCGCCTCAAAATCTTGAAGTGGGGGTCTTAATGCCCGTTAAGACGGGATAAATAAATAAAGCCTTTGCCATTTGAATGGGCAAAAGCTTCATTTAAATTGCAGATAATGACAACGGAATAATTAAACGTCCAATGTTCCTTGTTCAACATCGGTTGATTCTTCTTCCTCTGTCTCATCAAGATTATAGTGTTCTCTAATTGCCTCATGGACCTCCGTCATAATACCTTCATTTTCTCGTAAAAATTGTTTGGCATTTTCGCGTCCTTGTCCAAGACGTTCTCCATTGTATGAATACCATGCACCACTTTTTTGGACAATATCCAAGTCGGATCCAATATCAATAATTTCCCCTTCTTTGGAAATACCTTCCCCATACATGATATCGACTTCCGCTTGTTTAAATGGGGGTGCAACTTTGTTTTTTACAACTTTGATTCTAGCTTTATTTCCTACCATTTCATTTCCTTGCTTTAACGTTTCAGCACGACGGACTTCTAATCTTACAGACGAATAAAATTTTAATGCCCGTCCTCCAGGAGTAGTTTCTGGATTACCAAACATAACGCCTACCTTTTCCCTTATTTGGTTGATAAAGATAGCTGTCGTTTTTGACTTATTAATTGCACCAGAAAGCTTTCTCAGTGCTTGCGACATCAACCGTGCTTGCAAGCCAACATGGGAATCGCCCATTTCACCTTCAATTTCCGCTTTTGGTACCAATGCAGCAACAGAATCTATTACAAGTATATCTACCGCACCACTTCTTACTAGAGCCTCCGCAATTTCCAAGGCCTGTTCACCTGTATCTGGCTGAGATAATAAGAGTTCGTCAATATCAACACCTAAAGCACGTGCGTAAGTCGGATCGAGTGCATGTTCGGCGTCGATAAACGCTGCTTGCCCGCCTTTTTTTTGCGCTTCTGCAATTGCATGCAGTGCTACCGTCGTCTTACCAGAGGACTCCGGACCATATATTTCGACAACTCGTCCGCGTGGGTAACCTCCGATCCCCAATGCTACGTCCAATGCAAGGGAACCACTTGGTATCGTTTCAATCTTCTGTATTGGCTCTTCACCAAGTTTCATAATCGAGCCTTTTCCAAATTGCTTTTCAATTTGTCGTAACGCCATATCTAAAGCTTGTTTTCTATCACTCAACGGGATGTGCCTCCTTTTAATTAACTATATCTATCATAACGTGTTTTTCGGTTTTTGCCAACAAAAAAATCGAATAAATGTTCTTGTTTTTTATCCGACTTTTTTGCTTAACTATTAGATTTTACTGTACCTATTTGATTTAAAAATACAATTTTAGCGCTATAACGTATGTTTATTTTACGATTTTAGATAATGAAAAAGAAGTTCATAACCTTTGATAACTGCTCTTTTTCTTACTGCTTGGCGATTTCCAGGAAAGGTAAATTTCTCTACCTGCTGATGCCCATCGCGATTGACAATCGCAATATAGACAGTGCCAGCCTTTTGCCCTTCAATCGTATCCGGACCAGCAACTCCGGTAAAACTAATGCCAACCGTTGCATCCATTTGGTTGCTGATATTTGTGGCCATTTCTAAGGCACATTCCTCACTGACTGTTCCCTTCTTCTCGATAGTTGCAGTGGAAACGTGTAAAATGTTTTCTTTTACTTTCGTATCATAGCAAACAATACCACCAGCAAAAACAGCGGAAGCACCTTCTATCGCTACAAGACGATCAGAAAATCTGCCACCAGTCAAGCTTTCAGCCGCTGCAATTGTCCATCCTTTTTCCTTAAACCGTTGAAACACACTTCCTTCTAATGTAACGTCATCCACACCGTAGCAATAATCGCCGACTTGTTGCAATATCTGCTCTTTGGTTCCCTTGATGAGCTGTGTTGCCGATTCCGCTGTCTCTGCTTTTGCCGTAATTCGAATCGAAACACCAGGATCCTGGGCTAACGGTGCAATGGTTGGATTTGTCTGTGCTTCGATAAATGGTTTTAATTCATGCTCTAGCCTTGATTCGCCAATACCGATAAAGCGCAGCATAATGGATTGGATAACCGTACGTCCTCCCGTCTGTTTTAAAATAGCCGGAAGCACGTAATCCGTTATCATTGGCTTCATTTCTCTTGGAACGCCTGGTGTGAAAACCCACATTTTCCCTTCATGACTTACCATCATGCCGGGAGCCATCCCAACATGGTTCGGAATCACTTCCGCACCGGCAAAAACACGGGCTTGTTTCGTGTTATTCGGTGTCATGCTGCTATGCTGCTTCTCAAAAAAAGCAGTAATCTTATCCATCGATGGTTTATGTTCAATCATTTCCATGTTCGTCATCGTCTGAAAGGCTTCTCTTGTTAAATCATCGTCTGTTGGTCCTAAACCACCCGTAACAATAATGACATCTGAACGTTTTTGCGCCTGAACAAATTGTGACCGAACACGATCTAAATTATCACCAACAACTGAATGATGGTAAATATCTATTCCAGCACGTGCTAATGCTTGAGAAATCCATTGAGCATTGGTATTAGCAATCTGTCCAAGTAATAATTCCGTTCCAACTGCAATAATTTCTGATTTTATCTGTTTTGTCATTTTGAATCCCTCATTACATTCCAATTTTTGGCAAAGTAATCATATCCGGAAAGAATCGTAAAGAACAACGCAACATATAACATTACTATATCAAATGGAAAGGTAATATACGCAAACGGAAAGTTATGTAAAAGAAGTAACGTGATAGCTACAAGTTGGGTGACCGTTTTTAACTTACCTAGTTTACTTGCAGCCAGCACAATTCCCTCACCAGCTGCTACCAGCCGTAAGCCTGTGACCGCAAACTCCCTGCTAATAATAATGATAACCACCCATGCGGGGGCCAGATCCATTTCCACCAATAAAATGAGGGCTGCAGAGACCAATAACTTATCTGCCAGTGGATCAAGAAATTTTCCTAAATTCGTAACGAGGTTATGTTTTCTAGCGTAGTTTCCGTCGATCCAATCCGTTGTCGATGCGACAATAAATAATAATGCAGCAACAAAATCCACAACCGGTAAAATGGTTTCCCCCATTTGCCATTCCCCCCATTCAAACCCGACACTAAGGAGAATGATAAAAATCGGGATCAAACAAATTCGTGAAAGAGTAATTCTATTAGGTATATTCATGTTTTCGCCTCCAATGTATTATAAGCACCGGTGATAAAGACCCTTCCACATTGACGAAAGGGAAGGGTCTTTATAGACATCATTCGGAATCCTGGGCCAAATCAATCCATAATTTTTGGTGCACATATTGTTGCGGATCGACCGGGTATTCCAATTCAACACCGTTGATTTTAACCTTCAAGTCAGGAGCATTTCCAATGTTTAGGTAGATGCGATCATCGTCTGTAACATCAAATTCCTGCGGTGAATTATCCGCTGAGATTTCTTGTTCAAAGTAAGAATTTCCGTCATTATTTTGTACACCTAAATAGGATGTTCCACTTGATTCAAACGAAATCTTTATTTCTTCTCCCGCATTTTCCAGTTTCAACGTTGATTCCGGGCTTGCCCCAGTCCCTTCTTCAACCACCGTCAACTTTGGTTCATTTGTTTCGTCTTCTACCTTATCTTTGTCTGCTTCCTCTTCGTCAGTTTTTGTCTCGTCTTTACCTTCGTCATCCGCTTTATTCTTATCCTGGTCATCATCGGCATTATAAATGATTTCATTGTCATCCGTCTTATCAACAGGATCGCTGCTGGTAGAGAATGATTCTTTAATAAAATACCAAGCGACAAACACAATACCAATTACTAATATGATGACAATAATTGTAGGTAAAAAGGATAAAAAGGCTGGACTCTTCGCTGTAGAATTTTCTCTCCTTGAGCGCTGAATCCGCGTATACTGTGCTGTACTATCTTCCTCTGTTTGCGGTACTTCCTCTTTAAATTCATCCAAAAGTTCATTTGGATCCAGACCAACAGCTGTGGCATATTCTTTAATAAATGCCCGGGCATAAAATTTTCCAGGCAGAATATCAAAATTCTCTTCTTCAATGGCAAGTAAATATCGCTTTTGGATTTTCGTTGTTTCTTGTACCGTATCCAACGATAAATCCTTTTGGATCCTTGCCTCTCTTAGTCTTTTGCCTATTTCCATTCACAAACACCATCCATTTTAAAAATCAAACATCGACAAGCTATTTTCCTGATTTAGTTGCGGTTCGTAAGTGATTTTTTCTTCTGTATTGCTGCGCAGTTCGATAATATAATCGAAATCATTAAGCTCATATTCGGTCGATTGAACAAAAATATCTGGGTGCTCTACAACCTTGATTGCAGGAAGCTGCATAATTTCCCTGATAAGCTGCCAGTGTTTTTCATTAGCCCTACGTGTTGATACAACGCCATCAATGATATACAGATTATCACTGTTATACTCACCTTGAATTAAGTTGTTGCGAATGGTTTGTTTAAGTAATGTACTTGATACAAATAGCCAGCGTTTGTTCGCGCAAACACTTGCGGCAACAATTGATTCGGTTTTTCCAACACGGGGCATTCCGCGTATCCCGATTAACTTATGTCCTTCTTTTTTATATAATTCAGCCATAAAGTCAACTAACAATCCTAACTCGCTTCGTACAAATCGAAATGTTTTTCGATCATCAACATCGCTGTGAATATATCTGCCATGTCTTACCGCTAATTTATCCCGTAACTTAGGTTTCCTCAATTTCGTTAATTTTATGGTATCCATTGTTTGTAAAATGGATTTCAATCGTGTTATTTGTTCATCTTTTTTAGAAAGAAGCAGCATTCCCCGTCGTGAATTTTCCACCCCATTAATGGATATGATATTGATGGATAACATTCCTAATAATGAAGATATATCTCCTAATAATCCAGGGCGGTTGTCTTGAATTTCATATTCGAAGTACCATTCTGTTTTTTCCATAGTCCGCTCCTTTAAAGGGTGTTCAATTTACAGATCGCATTCTATTCTATAATAAATGATTTTTGCCTTTATGAAAAGAAGATTGTACAATATAAATCCAGATTTCTAGAAAAATATGCTAAAGTACAAAGGCGGAAGCGACCGGTTAGCGGCGTATATGCTACGTCCTGCCAAGCAGGGTAGGTCGGTGTTGCTGCGCAAAACAGCGATCTTAACCGAACATTCCCCGTAGGAGATAAAGGACTAAAACAGGGGTATGCCGACGTTGGCCGCGAAGGCCGTTCTTAGTCGGCATTCCATCGTCATTGAACCAATGTTGACTTATCGTACGGAGGCGGGAGTTGCATACTAGCCGCTGGGCGCTGGAGCCGGACGGGGCTAACCCTAAGAAAAGCAGAATAGAGTCAATTCTTTACACTTTATTCCATTAGATGATAATACAGTATCCAAAAAAAGAAGCTGACGGCCACTTCCTTCAGCTTCTTTAATCACTATACTTTAATGTGTATTTCCTTGGTTTTGTACCAGTTTCACCATTGAACTGGCTATCGCTTGCTGTTCATCTTTAGAAGCGGCATTCCATAACTCATGCAAGACTGCTTCCTCATCATTTTTTACTTCCACCTTTTTGGCGAGATAATCGCCTACTTCATACGCCATATTTGAAATAGTTTTCTGACTCATACCTTCTTCTTGTGCTTGCTCTAAACGATTTGCCAAAAAATCTTTCCACGTATCAAAGTTATCCAGAACTGACATCGTGTTTAGCCTCCTTCAATTTTTTCATATTTAGTATTTAACGATGTTCGTTGACTATACATGAAAAAAAGAGACTATTCATGAATGGTTACCATGCACCATTTACTTCAATAATTTCTCCCTGAATATACGTGGATTTATCATCCAGCAGAAATCCAACCACATGTGCAACCTCTTCCGGTTTACCCGCCCGATTCATAGGGATTTGGTCAATAATGGATGTTTTTTCCTCATTTGTTAAATGATCGTTCATCTTTGTATCAATAAAACCTGGACTAACCGCATTTACAGATACCCCGCTCATCGCAACTTCCTTGGCAAGTGCCTTCACAAAGCTATTTTGGGCTCCTTTGACTGACGAATACATGACTTCATGACTAGCACCTACGCGCCCCCAAATAGAGGTGATAAAGATAATAGAACCCGATTGTCTGGTAAGCATCTGGGGCAGGACCTGTTTGCTTATCAGCCACGGTGCTTTTACATGCAATTGCAGCATTTGATCCATCTCGGCAGATTCCGCTTGTTGAAATAATCCGTAATAAGCAGTGCCACTAGCAAAGACAATCGCATCAATCGGAAACACCAAGCAGTTCAACAAGGTTTGCAGCCCGCTCGCCGTTGTTAGATCAGCCTGTATTTCTAGCAGCAATTGTTCCGTTTCCATGTTACGACGCAATTGATGGATCGCTTGTTCGTTCTGGTGATAATGGAGCATAAGCTGATAGCCATCTTTCGCAAGTGATAGTGCAATGGCACTGCCTATTTCACCACTTGCACCAATGATTAATACATTCTTCCCCATAAGTAATCTCCCTATTCGGCTACAATTTTACAAACGGTTAACCGATCCTTGTGAATCCAATCCTGAATAAATTGATTGACGTCATCCAACGTAAACGATTGAATGGTTGGAATAAGCGTGAATAAATCGGCGCCTACCGTATGGTAATGAATAAATTTATTGGCAATGTATTCAAGTGAATTCATCCCACGTAACAGCTGACCGATTTTTTTCTTTTTCATTCGTGTAAAATCTTCTTCAAGCAAACCCGTTTCATTGGTGCTTATTAACATCTGTTTAACCATTTCCGCAAACCGGTCAGGGTCATGCGTATTACTGCCAATTAACGAATAACCAAAGTTCTTCTCCAAATTGGTCTCATAAAAAAAGCTGGAATCGATCATTTTCTCCTCATATAATTTCTGATAAAACGGACCACCTATCGAAAAGAAATGATCCAATATCATTCCTTGCAGCAAATCCCTTTTTAAAAATTCTTCACCTCGTAACTCGACAGCCGATTCTTTAATTCCAACCGTACATTTCGGAATCGAGACAGGCATCACAATGGTATTTTCCGCCATCGCTACTTCAGGTGGTTCCGTTGGATAATGACGTTTAATAGCATCCATTTTCTTAAAGTTCTTCTTGGCTTGATTGTTTTTAATTAACTGCATCATTTGCTCAGGGTTAAAATTACCGGCAATAAATAACGTCATGTTCTCCGGATGATAAAAGGTATTGTAGCATGTATACAAATCATCCTTCGTGATCTCACTAATCGACTCCACAGTCCCGGCAATGTCAATTTTTACAGCATGCTTTTGAAACATCCCTTTTATCGCACCCATAAAAGATTGCCAGTCCGGCTGATCATCATACATCCGAATCTCCTGACCGATAATCCCTTTCTCTTTCTCCACCGACTGTTTCGAAAAATATGGATCCTGTACAAAATCGATCAGTGTTTCTACGTTTTCTTCCACATTTGCTGTGGAAGAAAATAAATATGCTGTTTTTGTAAAAGACGTATAGGCGTTAGCTGAGGCGCCCTGCTTGCCGAAATCTGCGAAGACGTCACGGTCTTTCTTTTCAAACATTTTATGTTCCAAAAAGTGTGCCACCCCTTCTGGAACCGTTACTTCCTTATCTTGCTGAATCGGGACAAAAGTTTGATCGATCGATCCATAGTCCGTTGAAAAAATAGCATACGTTTTGGCCATTTCCGTTTTTGGCAATAACAATACGGTTAACCCGTTAGCAAGTGTCTCGGAATACAATGTTTCCTTGATATCTTGATAGGTTTTTCTATTCATCGAAATCCCCCCCATTTGTGGTTAGTAAGTAAACGGTATCCAATTCCATTTTTTGGGCCGTCTTAATAACCTCTTCTTTCGTAACCTGTTTAATGCCTTCAATTAATTGATCTGGTGTTAAGTTTCGATTACCCACTACTTGCTGGTAGAGTAATTCAATGATTCCTTGCTGATTATCCATCGTTTCCAATAATTGGTTGACGATTAATCCTTTGGTTTCTTCCATTTGCTTATTATCAAATTCACCTTTTTTCATAGCCTCCATCTGCTGTTCGATGATTTCCCGTGCCTGTTCATAATCTTTTGGCGCAATACCGCTGAATACGAACAATAGACCCTTATGACTTTCAATCCGGGATGAAGCATAATATGCTAAACTCCGCTTTTCCCGAACATTGATAAATAACTTGGAATTAGGAAATCCACCAAAAATCCCGTTAAACACCTGAAGCGCAAAATAATCTTCATCGTGATAGGTAATATTCGTACGATAGCCAAGATGTAATTTAGCTTGCTGCACGTTCTGCTGCTCGATGACTGTGTTTACTTGATCCAGTTGTTTCATTTTATCTGCTGAACCACTAACAATGTCGAGTTGACGCTTATCCTCCTGCTTCATCCTTGTAACCAATTTTTCCTTTATTTGATCACTATCCACGTCCCCCGACACATAGATGTCGAGCTGATCGTTCGTTAGCATATGCTGATAGTAACGATACAAATTTTCTGGAGTAATACTGGCAAGATCTTCTTCATATCCATGAACATGCAGCCGATATACTTCATCCGGACACATTTCATCAATAAGTCTTGTATTGGCATAGCTCATTTTATCGTCAACCAGTGCATGGATTTTTTGTTGCAGGGTTTCTTTTTCCCGATCAACAATTGGTTGAGAAAAAGACCCACCTGTTGCATTGGGATTAAAGATAACATCATGCAATAAATCAAGTGCTCCTTCCATAACCCCCGCTTCATCTGCGATAAATTTATCGTTAGCTACTTCCAGCCGTACAGTAATAATATGATGGTTTCCTTTCTTCATACTGTCAATGGACAAAACCGCTCCATATAACTGATCAAGTTGCTCCTGCAGCTTCCCCCTGGTTGGATATGCTTTCGTTCCTTGCTTTAATACATATCCAAGCAATGCACGTTTTGTAACAGTTGCCTTATCTAACGGGGCTTTAAATTTTGCTGCAAATGCAATTGTTTTATATTTTTGATTGGGGATGACATGTATTTGCAAACCGTGTTCCTGAAAAACACTTTCTTTCAACTCATTCATTGGTTACCCTCCTATTTATGTAGCGTGTCCCAATTCTTTATACTGTCTCAAATACAGGATATGCTATTCTGCTACTTATTATAGGCTATTTTTGCCAAAAAACAAAAAAACCAACCTGTAGAGGTTAGCTAATTTTGAAGAAAAACGATATTCTTATGTGCTGTTCTTTAACGGTGTCATTTATTCTGTCATTAGAATGAGCAAATGATAGGCAATATTACTATTTTGTATATATTGCCTGCCGATGTTACTAATTGCTGCTAGGATGATTTTTCTTCTGGGTTTTGCGAAACAAGAACAGTTCTAGGCTTGCTACCTTCATATGGACCAACAATTCCACGATCTTCCATGGCATCAATTAACCTCGCTGCCCGTGTGTAGCCGATTCGAAACCGGCGCTGCAACATCGATACACTGGCGCTTTGCATTTCCGTAATCAGTTGTACCGCATCTTCATACAAATCATCATCTACCTCGGATGTCACTTCTGGGTTGTCTTCTGGAATCATTTCCTCCTGATACGAAGCTTTTTGTTGCTCAACACAATGGTCTACCACACGCTCGACTTCCTCATCGGAAAGAAATGCCCCTTGTACCCTGGTTGGTTTGGACGCCCCAACAGGCGTATACAGCATGTCACCACGGCCAAGTAGTTTTTCTGCGCCACCTGAATCGAGAATTGTCCGGGAATCGGTTGCCGAAGAAACACTAAACGCAATTCTGGAAGGAATATTTGCTTTGATCACGCCAGTTATGACATCAACAGACGGCCGCTGTGTAGCAATAATCAAATGAATTCCCGCAGCTCGGGCCATTTGCGCAAGCCGTGTAATCGAATCTTCTACATCACTTGAAGCTACCATCATTAAATCAGCTAATTCATCAACTAAGACAACGATGTATGGCAGGCTGGGCTGTTGCTCTTCCTCATCGGTTGTTTGATTATATTTATGGATAAAGTCGTTATACCCTTCAATATTTCTGGTGCCTGTATCCGAGAACAGATCATAACGCCGCTCCATCTCAGCGACAACCTTCTTCAAGGCCTGGGATGCTTTTTTCGGATCGGTCACAACCGGTGCCAACAAGTGCGGGATGCCATTATAAACGTTTAATTCCACCTTTTTCGGGTCAATCATCATCATTTTTACTTCATGTGGTTTTGCCCGCATTAAAATCGTTGTAATGATGCCATTCACACAAACACTTTTCCCGCTTCCGGTTGCACCAGCGATTAATAGGTGGGGCATCTTATTTAACTCACCAACGACCGCATCGCCTGATATATCCCTGCCTAAGGCAAACAGTAGTTTACTAGCCTGTTTCCCGGTCGTATCCAGCACTTCCCTTAGTGATACCATGGCTACTTCCTGATTAGGTACCTCAATTCCAACAGCAGATTTACCAGGAATCGGCGCCTCAATCCGGATATCCTTGGCCGCTAATGCCAGCGCTAAATCATCATGAAGCCCAACAATTTTACTCACCTTAACCCCTGCCTCAGGAGAAATCTCATATTTCGTAACAGCTGGCCCGACATTCACCTTTGTCACACGTGCCTTCACGCCAAAGCTTTGAAATGTACGCTCCAATTTCCGTACCGTTGCTTGGATTTGTGATTTCTCGTGCTGCTGTGAATTATGTGCTGGCTCTGCTAATAATTCAGATGACGGCAGAATATATTCATAATTTTCCACTTCCGTCATTGGCATTGCGGAAAGATTAATATCATCAACTGCAGATGAATCAGGCACTGTAGCTTGTCCGGATGATTGTTTCGATGGATTATCGCCTTCCTCTGTTGCTCTTACTGTATCAAATACATACTGAACATCAGTAAAATCCTGAATGACAGGCACGTCATTCTGCTGATTCTCTTTCGAATCATCAAGTTCCATATCGTCCAGAAGCTGTTTTTCATTCTTCGCAGCTTGTTTTTGTTCCTGACGCTGTTTCCATCTATCTTTCAACTGTTTCCAACGGGAAGCTATTCGTTTGCTGACCTTGGCAAAAAAATCACCCAGGGAAAAATCGGTTAAGAAGATGATTCCCACCAATATGGAGAATATGGCCACGATCTTAGCTCCGGTCGCTGAAAATAAGAAGTAACAAACAGCTAATAAGATAGCTCCAACCATTCCGCCACCTGTCTGTGCAGTTGTTCCTCCGCCATTAATATAGAGAAAGAAATTGTCCCACGTTGCTTTCAAAATAGACGTATCGCCAACAAGTAATAACATCCGTTCAAATGTTTGAATATGCGTGAACAATAATCCACCAGCCAGGATGATATAAAACCCAATCATTTTCTTATGGGTAAAATCGGGATAACGACGTTTCACCAACAAAAAAACACCAATAACTAATAGAACAATAGAAATGATAAAATACCAGATTCCAAAAAGGAACCGAAAAATATTCTCCAGAAAGCCAGGAATTGCACCGTCACTAATAGAACCCGCGCCACTTCCAAATATCGCCAAAAAGATAAACAACAATCCTAGTAATTCATATTTTACTTGTTTTTTTAATTGCTTCTTCCGTTTCTTTCGTTTCTTTGCCACTTTTTTCACCTCTATTTTGCCAAATAGATGAATGAGAAACCCCTGCCATGATGTGACAAGGGTTAGCCGTAACAAACATCTTTCACCAACATTATAGCATAGATTAGTGAAAGATATTACCAATTATCGTAAAATCGTGCCTGGTGTATATGAGCCGTCTAAAAAGTCTTGGGGGTCACTGGAAATCAATTGAAGTAACTGATAGGATCCGTCATCCAACTGCTCTACATAAAGCTGTTTTCCACGATAGGAAACACATTGCCGTTTAGAATATTCCTTCTCGGAACATGGAAAAATATCGGTTGCAGATAATGGTGTATATAACATTATTGAATCACCTGCTCGTCTTCATTCCTATTTTCGTTAATTAATTCGTTTAATTTACCCATGGCCTCTTTTACACCACCAACTTCATCAATTAACCCGTATTTCACTGCATCTGTTCCCACTACATTTGTACCAATATCGCGTGTCAGGTTTCCTTTTGCAAACATCAGCTCTTTAAACTTTTCTTCCTTAATATTGGAATGACTCACCACAAAATTTATCACACGTTCCTGCATTTTATCCAAATACTCAAAAGTTTGTGGAACGCCGATTACCATACCGGTTAACCGGATTGGATGGATCGTCATAGTCGCCGTTGGAACAATAAACGAGTAGGTGGTTGCCACAGAAATCGGGACCCCAATCGAATGTCCACCACCGAGTACAACGGAAACAGTTGGTTTCGAAAGTGAGCCAATCATTTCTGATAAAGCCAGTCCTGCTTCCACATCTCCCCCAACAGTATTCAACAGGATAACCAGTCCTTCAATTTTGGGATTTTGTTCAATCGCAATCAACTGTGGCAGTATATGTTCATATTTAGTTGTCTTATTTTGCGGAGGCAGTTGTACATGCCCTTCCACCTGTCCAATGATAGATAACACATGAATATTGGAATCCGGTGCTTGTGGCACATTTGATTGTCCAAGCTGCTGAATTTTTTCAACGAGCTCCGAACTATTTTTTTGATCTTCCTGTGGCTGTTGTTCATTATTTGAATCGTCTTGCTTCATTGCATAACACTCCTTTCCTCAACTACAACTACCTGTAGTATGAACGAAAGAGAAACGTTCCATGCAATAAGAAAAGTTAAGTGAGTCACCCGACACGGAAAAGGACCATAAGAAAAGGTAAGCCGGTCCGTAGCCGATTTACCTTTCCATCCGTTCGTTTAATTGTTGTTGTTCTGCATCTGACAGAGGCACAAGCGGTAACCGTACCGAACCTGTATCGACACCTTTCATATGCAATGCCGCCTTTACTGGAGAAGGAGATGGCGCCATAAATAATGCCTTCATAACTGGTAAAATCTGACGATGGATGGCTGCCGCTTTCTTTACTTCTCCATTGTGGAATGCATGCACCATTTCGTTTAACTCCTTGCCAACGACGTGAGAAGCTACCGAAATTACTCCTATAGCTCCGATAGATAACATTGGCAGTGTTATACTGTCCTCACCAGAATAAACGGAAAAATTGTCATCTGTTCGTTCAACGATTTCCGCGATTTGATCCAAATCACCACTTGCAGCCTTTACCGATACAATATTATCGATCTCACTGAGCTTAATAATCGTTTCCGCACTAATCGTAACAACAGAACGACCTGGAATGTCATAAAGGATAACTGGTAGGGATGTAACACCCGCAATTGTTTTAAAATGTTCATACATCCCTAATTGATTTGGTTTATTGTAGTATGGGGCAACAAGCATAATTCCATCCACACCACAATTTTGTGCCTTTTTTGTTAAAGCGATGGATGCTGCAGTATTATTGCTTCCCGTTCCAGCTATAACTGGCACACGTTTATCAACAACGTTTACAACATGAGCAAATAAATTGATTTTCTCATCTTCGGTTAAAGTGGGGGATTCCCCTGTTGTTCCCGCTACAACTAAACCATCTGTCCCATTATTCAACAAATGCTCCACTAAATCAGTCGTTTTTTCATAATCAATGTTCCCCTTCGAATCAAAAGGAGTTACCATCGCAGTCAAAACACTACCAAAGTTCATGAAACTTACTCCCTTTCTTTATGCCTTCGTTCCTGCTGTAAAGTAAATCATCAAACGTGCTCCCTTATCCCACTCAATTCAAATGCATCATGTAATGCATTGACAGCGGTAGATAAATCTTTTTCATGAATCAGCACCCAGATGGTCGTATGACTGTCAGCCGACTGTAAAATTTGCACATTTTGATTAGTTAGCGCCTGCACAATTTTGGACGCAACACCAGGAACACCTGTCATGCCTGCTCCAACAGCCGACACTTTCGCACATTTCTCTGTAATTTCCGGCTGGAATCCAAGTGTTTCCAGCACATTTACTGCCTTTGTTGTAAACGGCTCCGGCACCGTGTATAACACACCATTCGGTGAAATATTGATAAAGTCAACGGAAATGCCGGATTCAGCCATTGCTTTAAAAACCTCGGAATGAAGGCGAATTGCTTCTTCTTTTGTTTGTACCCGAATTTGTGTAATTTTATCCATATGCGCAATTCCGGTAATCAGTCGATCGGGAATATCACTGCCTAATTCTTGAATCCTCGACGCCGTTACTAAAGTACCAAGACCGGTGGCATAGGTGGACCTGACACGCATCGGGATCTTCGCTTGCATGGCAATTTCCACTGCTCGCGGATGCACCACTTTCGCACCTTGATAGGCTAAGTTGCATATCTCTGTGTACGTGACAATATCCAGCGGACGTGCGCCTTTTACAACTCGCGGATCTGCTGTCATAATTCCATTAACATCGGTAAAGATTTGAATCTCATCTGCATGGAGTGCGGCTCCTAAGGCTGCCGCACTCGTATCACTTCCACCTCTGCCGATCGTCGTTATCTCCCCGGTTTGTGTTTGACCTTGAAATCCGGCTACTACAATTACATCATGCTGCTCCAATTCCTGTAACACACGTGTCGGATTTACCTTTTTTATCTTAGCCTGGGTAAAATCATCACTCGTAATAAATCCCGCCTGTGCACCTGTTAACGCGGTTGCAGAAATATGATGTTTTTGTAATTCATTGGAAAGTACAACCGAAGCTATCGTTTCACCACATGACATCAATAAATCCAGCTCACGTGTGGAATTATGGTTTGCTGGAAATCCAACCAGATCCAACAAAGTGTCTGTCGCATATGGATCCGGCTTCCTTCCTAATGCAGATACAACAACAACTAGTTTATAATCGTTTCTTAATGCTTCTTTAATATGTCGAATAACATGATTTCTATTTTCTTTTGTTTGAACAGATGTGCCGCCAAACTTTTGAATTAATACCTGCAATTATTACACCTCTTACATAAATTCATTGGTCATTCCCCAATTAAGTTAAGTTCGATCATACGCTTTGCAATTTGTACCGTATTCCACGCAGCACCTTTCAGTAAATTGTCGGAAACAACCCATAAATGAAACCCGTTTGGTGTGTCTAAATCTTTCCTGACTCGACCGACAAATACATCTTCCTTACCAGAAGCACTTAATGGCGTTGGGTAGGTTTGTGTGCTCGGATCGTCTTGGAGAACAACACCATCTGCTTGATTGAATAGCTTCCATAGATCAGCTACTTCTACTCCATCCTGTTCGACTTCTACATATACACTTTCCGCATGGGAGGTAAAAAACGGCAAACGTACACAGGTTGCTGCTACGGATAAATTTTCTGCATGCATAATTTTTTTCGTTTCGTTGATCATTTTCATTTCTTCAAACGTATAACCGTTCTCCTGAAAGACGTCAATTTGTGGCAATGCATTAAATGCGATTGGATAATGATTTGGTTCACCCTTTACAGGCAGAATATCGGCGGTCATTTCCTGATTTTCGACATGTTGTCTGGTCTGATTCTCCAGTTCATCACATGCTTTGGTACCGGAACCAGAAACAGCCTGATACGTGGACACAATCACACGGCGAAGACCAAAAGCCTGCTGGATTGGCTTCAAAGCAGCTACCATTTGGATGGTCGAACAGTTTGGATTCGCAATAATTCCTTGGTGTGAACGCAAATCTTCTTCATTCACCTCCGGAACAACAAGCGGAACATCTTTCGCCATGCGATAGGCACTTGTATTGTCTATTACGACTGCACCTCGTTTAACAGCCTCTGGTGCAAGTTTTTTCGAAACAGAGCCTCCAGCAGAAAATAACGCAATATCAATTTCCTCAAAGCTATCTGGGGTCGCCTCTTCCACGGTCATTTCTTGATTTTGAAATACTACCTTTTTGCCTGCTGATCTAGACGATGATAACAGCTTTAATTGATCGACCGGGAACTTCTTCTCTTCAAGTATTTTGACAATTTTTTGTCCTACTGCTCCTGTTGCACCTACCACTGCTACATTATAAACTGTTTTCTTAGCCATTAAAAGTTCTCCCTTCGTTTCTCTAAAGCTTTTATCATTAATTTTCTATGATTTTTATTTATTTTAACACACTTTACTGCTCATAAGGTATTATTACCGGTTGAATTTGCTGATAATCCAATGCTTTTTCTACAGTGTCTGACAAATAATCCATATTTGCTACAAGGGAATTGGGTTTTTTGTAAGGATCATCCTGGCCATATGGAATAAAGTAAACAAATTTACTGGCCATTAATCGCATTAGATTTACCCCGTTCAATCCAAGTGCATCATTAGTAGAAATACCTAATACAACTGGTGATTGATTCCTCATGGTTGCTTTTGCAGCCATCAAAACTGGAGAATCGGTTAACCCATTCGCTAGTTTGCTAAGTGAGTTGCCCGTTAATGGAGCAATAACCATACAATCTAATGGTGCTGCCGGCCCTAGCGGTTCTGCCTCAGGCATCGTTGTAATTACCTGTTTACCAGTTATCGATTCAATTTTGTCGATATGATCTGCTGCTTTCCCAAATTTGGTGTCGGTTGTTCTTACAGTATATGTCACAATCGGAACAACGTCCGCCTTTTGCTGCATCAATCGTTCCAATTGCGGGAAAACTTTATCGTACGTACAATGTGAAGCCGTTATTCCAAAGCCAATACGTTTACCTTCTAAAGACATTATACTTGCTCCTTTCTTTCTTGCAAAAATTGTTTTACAACATCCGCGAGTATTTTTCCTGATGTCTTTGGCGCAACAATACCTGGCAAACTTCGGGCCAGTATTGCTTTAATGCCGCGTTTTTCGGCGTAATCAAAATCGGTTCCACCAGGTTTTGAGGCTAAATCATAGATGAGTGCATGAGAAGGTAATTGTTGAATGGAGTCCTGTTTAATAACGAATGCTGGTATGGTATTGATTAATAAGTCACAGTCTGCTGTATGTTTTGGCAGATCATCTAATGGAATAGCTGTCAGACCCATTTCGGTGATTCGAGCCAAGTCTCTGATACTGCGAGCACAGACCGATACCTTAGCACCTAATGCGGAGAATTTATTTGCTACCGTATTACCGACCCTGCCAAATCCAACAACGATTACACGCGATGAATGGATAGTATAATCTGTATGTTCAATGGCCATCATAATTGTTCCTTCAGCAGTAGGGATGGAATTATAAATAGCGACATCGTCTCGATCAAATAAGGCGATTAGCTCTAGATTCAGTTCTGTTGTCATCGCTGTCAAATACGCATTGGTAATACCGGTAAAAACAAGAGTGGATGGGCGTAAACGTTTAAACCAATCCCGAGATAATTTTATGTCCTGATCCGAAAAGACGGTCTCAATTTCGCCCTTCTGATTTGTACCCGTAATTGGCAAAATCACGGCATCCAATGTCTCAGGTTCTAATTCGTTAAAATCGGCCTGCTTTAAGCCGGTAAAACCTTGTTCCAGTTTGTCAAAACCAACTAAAAAAATAGTTGTATCCGGTAATTGCTGTAATTGGCGTATCAGTTCGAGATATCGGCCATCACCACCCAATACGGCTATGAATTGATCCATGTAAGAATACACCCCTCATCATGTAATTACACGCTAATTTAGCGTTTCCTTTTATAGCTTATGTGGGTAACGTATCTTAGTGATTACCGTTTGGATAAAATAAAAAAAAACAAGATATAACGAAAACTTTCTGTACTATAGATGAACGATAACACTATTAAAATTTAATAAGTCACTTTTTAGGGGGATTTTAATACGTAGTTGATATAAAATGCGACGTAGTGAATATTGATTTCCGACTAGATGTGCTGATGCCGCCGTTCGGGTGAGGGGAGGGCGGAGTATTCTGACGGAGCGAATGTAAGCACCAATCTTCCATTAGAACGGGAGAAGTGCCCTCAAAGAAATTATCATGTGTCGCAGCATTCCTGTAGAACGTTAAATTTGGGGTTTGAAAATATTAGGGCCCCTCGATAAGATTATGGTAGACCA
>NZ_JBCLVH010000022.1:0-73456 GCF_039548255.1 Lentibacillus songyuanensis | reverse complement strand
GGATTCCAGTATGTCGATTTGTTCGGGTGAAGGAAAAATTTCATATTTGTAGTTTAGTAACATGAATGCACCTCCTAACTCTAATTATAGATCCTATGTTCGGTATTTTCAAGTACTTTGCTGAGCAAACCGAAATTCATTTCCCTCTTATCCTTGTTTCACTCGTAACAGGATGGAAGGGAGAGACTTCTTTCGGAAGGCTTTAAAAGATGCTGACCCAATGCAAAGAAGCCGATTGAAGAAATGGAATCGACGGTAGAAGGTATTCGCAAAGGGTTAGATCGTTTAATGGCAAATCTCCCAACCCTGGTTGATGATTTCCGACCCTATTTGGATACCGCTATTTTCAGTTCAGGAAATTATGCGAACATTCGCCTGTACAATACGGCGGCAGCAGCGATTTTTGATGAAATGGAAATCCTGTTTGAGGATATTATTTATCAATTATCCAGTCAACATGCAGGTGCCATTGAATCGGCTGTAGAGGTATCAAAAGGGGTTCACAGCAATATTCGATTGTTAAATAACCAGGTTAGCCGGGGAACGCTATGATCTAAGAATATAACACAGATAGAATGGATGCTTCCCCGGCCGATTAGATTCTGATTATCTTTCCCATATTATGCATGCTTCATATTAATTCCATCCCCCGTGGCAACAATCACCCGGTCAGCCATGCCAACAAATAATCCGGTATCCACAACACCAACCATCGCTTTTAATTGGGCATGCAATTGTTTCGGCTGTCGTAATTCATGAAATGCACAATCCAAAATATAATTTCCATTGTCCGAAACAAATATGTCCCCGTTGCCCCCTTTTCGTAATTGCGGCTCAGAGCCAAGCTCGGCAATACGTTTTGCTGCAAATTCCCAGCCAAACGAAACCACCTCGATTGGCAATGGAAAGGCTCCTAAATGTGGAACTAGTTTGGATTCATCCACAATAATGATCAACTGTTTAGCTGCAGCTGCAACGATTTTTTCCCGTACCAGGCAACCGCCCCCGCCTTTTACCAGATTGAGGTGATCATCCACCTCGTCAGCCCCATCAATCGCCACATCCATCTGTTCAATATCGGCAAAGCGCGTTAACGGTATCCCGTATTCATGAGCCAATTCCTCTGTTTGTAACGAGGTCGGTATTCCTTTAATATTCAATCCTTCCTGTACACGCTCACCAAGCGCTTTAAGCATCATATTGACCGTAGATCCCGAGCCTAAGCCAATGGTCATTCCATTTTTGATGAAGGAAATCGCTTCTTCACCAGCCAATTGTTTTTGACGTTCGATTGGATTCATGGATCTAGCCTCCTCGATTAATCATCCTACCGTGCAAACACTTTCGTAAATTCATTTCGAAACGCTTCGACATCCGCATCTATACAGACTTGCACATTGCCATCTTCCATATAATTCACCACCGTACAGCCGGTCGCCGGTCCATCGGTTACCACATCAACAGTCGCACGTTTCACACGGAATAAATCAGGATGGATTAGATAAAAAATCGTACATAAATCATGGATGGAAATGGCTTCTTTGGTATAAGCATGCATGTAAAAGCCAAGCATTTGATAAACCATCTCGCCAACGTTTCCTTGTGCTCTCACCTTTTTCACGTCATCATAGGTAACACTTGTTAACCGCGTCACATCCAGTCCACACATCACAATATCAATGTCTGTTTCAAAGACGATCTTCGCCGCATGCGGATCAGCGTAGATATTAAACTCAGCTACAGGTGTGGCATTACCGCCCGTTGCCGCCCCACCCATTAGGACAATCTGTTCAATATTATTAATCGCCTCGGGGAAAGTTTTCAGTAAAAGTGCTATGTTGGTAAGTGGTCCAATCGGCACAAGTGTCACTGGTTCTGGTGAAGAAATAATGTGATTTCGCAGCTCAACAATGGCGTTTTCCTCAGAAAGCAAGGACGTATTTGGTTCGGCCGTAAATTGATATTCTCCTACTCCACTCCTTCCATGGACATGGGATGCCGTCTTCGGTTTGCGCAATAACGGTGCCCCTGTTCCCTTTGCTATTGGTGTATGTTTCCCTAAAAATGTTAGCAAGTCGACGGCATTCCTGGTTGTATTTTCAATTCCAACATTCCCGCCGACGGTTGTTATCAATTTCACATCCAATTTATCGGAAAATAACGCAGCGGTAATTGCCACCACGTCATCTATTCCTGGATCAGTGTCAATAATGATTGGTTTCTTCATGATGATCTCCTTTTGTCTGGTTAGGTTGATAGTTAACGAAACGATAATCGAAAATATTACCGGTATTATCCCTTTCAATCTTATCACTTCTACTTCTCTAAACGCCCTGCTTTCTGATCCTCTACCGCCATCTTCCGCACTTCAAAATGTTTCTTTTTCCCTGTCGCCGTATATGGCAGATCATCAATAAATCGGTAATAGCGCGGCTTCTTATAGTCCGCCAGCATCGGATGCTCGACGCAATAGCTGTTTAGTTCCTCTGTTGTCAGCGAAGGATCAGCTTTAATCACGTACGCTACCGTTGATTCTCCTCTTAATTCATCAGGAACACCTACTAAGACAGATTCTTGCACTTTTGGATGCTGGTTAAGGATTTCTTCCACCTGAACCGGATGGATATTTTCGCCGGAGGAGACGATCATATCGTTTTTGCGGCCAACAATGGTGACAAATTCATTCTCATCCCACGTTGCCATATCACCGATGTAAAGCCAGCCTTTATGAAACACCCGCTCGCTCTCTACTTCATTATTGACATACGCATACGCCGTCTTTCCCGGCGCACGGACAATCACCTCGCCAACTTCCGCATTATCCTTGTCCACAAGATCATCTGGATCTGCCTTGCGATCAGGATAAATTTTTACGACTGCCACATCGTCATCCGTGCAGGCTCGTCCCGCTGAACCGGCCATCTCCGGCAAATCATATGGACGCAAAAAGGTGTTCCAAAACGCTTCCGTCGTTCCATACCCATTAAAAATATTCGGTGTAAGTGTCTTCTGGTAGTTCATGCAGTCCTCTTTTCCCAATGGCGCACCCATCGTAACAATTCCCTTTAGGTTGGATAAATCAACAGCATGCTTTTTCTGCTGTTCATACAGCATTTTCAGCATTGGCGGCGCACCAATTAAAAATGTCAGCCCATACTTTTCGACGTATTTCAAACAGGTTTTGGGATGGAAATTTCGAAGAATAACAATTTCCCCGCCAATATATAGCGTAGGGTTTGGTCCGCCGGAATGCATTCCTCCACGATGGAACCAGGGGCTCATGTTCATCGTTTTATCGATTGGGCTTAGCGGAAAGTGCATTGCCACGTCATGGGCGGAAAGGATATCATTGATGTTGTTTAATGGAACCCCTTTTGGCATTCCCGTCGTTCCGGAGGTGTAAAGGCGGGTATTTTCATCATAAATATGCTTTGGTTGCACAATTCCTGGGTCCTTGATCGATTGATCTTGTACATAGTTCACAAAAGAAACATGCCCATCTGGTGTTTTTTCTTCATTGGTAATGTCAACCATCACCACCCGATCCGGACGATGATTTGCCATCGCCAGCGCTTGTTCCGCTGTTTCCTTAATCTCAGCATCATAAATAAAAACAACTGGTTTGCTGTCATCGATAATGTAGGCTGTTTCTCCAGGAGACAACCGGAAGTTGATCGGGCTGTTGATAGCACCAATCTTTTGTGGAGCTAAAAAACTGAAAACAAATTCAGCCGAGTTCAACAGCTGATACATAACGACATCATTTTTGCCAACACCATCTTCCAACAAGGCATGGGCCAACCGGTTTACGTCCTGATTCAATTCAGCATACGTCCATGTCCGGTCCGTCGCTGTACATGTCATTGCCGGCCGCTGTCCGAACCGGTGTACATTTCGTAAAAATCCATTCAGGTAAGTAAATTCATATTCAAACGTTTCTTTGAACATACGAACATCATACGTATATTGCTCCATGTTCTCCTCTTCCTCCTATTTTTGATTTAGTATGCGATTAATTTGTCATAATTATATCCCCTGTCAATGAAGGATTTACTGATTGCTAAGACCGCTCGCCAAATTGCCAAAAACCGGCCACTTGTCCATTAATTCGTCCCACAGCTTAGGATACCGTCTTTTCAAATTAAACGGCTTTCCATCATTATCTGCATATGTATGCGTGGTTTCCCCCATTTCTGCCAGCTCCCCATTATGTTTAAACACACGATATTGAATCGCCAACCTGGTCCGTGTCAGATTTGTCAATGTTGCGCGAACAGTGATTGGCTCACCAGGACGCACCATTTTTTTGTAATCACAATCCGCATGCAGACACACAAGGGCAACCCCCTTTTTGTGAAATGTCTCTATGTACGGGAATCCATATTCCGCAAAAAAATGCATACGCGCATTCGTAAACCAATCAAACGTCCTAGCATAATACGAAATCCCAGCCGGATCACTATCCCCCCATGTTACCGTCATTTCCATATCTGCTTGGGGATATTCATCTGTCATCATATCAAGCTTCCTTTCCATTTTTTCCGTCTCCTCTCATCAAAAATTGTATCCTTCAGTCCACTAAATTGTCAAAAGATACGAAAGAAGCAAACTGGTCAATATCCCACGGGTGAAAATCTTGAGTATCTCTTGACAGATTGATAGTGAAAGCGCATAATAAACACATGTTTAAAAACTAAACATTTGTCCTAAGTGATTCGAGGGGGTGAATTGTAATGAGCGATGATATCAATGAAAAAGAGAAACTGGTTTTACAACTTATTAAAGATAATCCCTTTATTTCACAGTTAGAATTGGCAAATGCGGTTAATTTATCGCGATCAACTGTTGCAAATATCATTTCCGGATTAATTAAAAAAGAATACGTTTCCGGGAAGGCCTATGTATTAAATGAAGTGAACCCGATTATATGTATCGGAGGCGTCAATGTCGACCGAAAATTTTATGTAACACAGGATATTGTAGAAAAAACATCTAATCCCGTGACATCATCCAGATCTGTTGGAGGGGTAGCAAGAAACATTGCTGAGAATCTTGGAAGACTTGGAGAAGATATTATTATGCTTTCCGCTGCCGGGAATGATTCGGACTGGAAGGAAATTTACGACCTGTCCTCCCCATTCATGAATTTGGACTATGTTACGCAATTTGAAGATGCTGCTACCGGCTCCTATACTGCTGTGTTGGACAAACATGGGGATATGTTCACCGCACTTGCTGATATGAATATTTACGATAGAATCACACCAGAGCTTTTGAGCAAAAACAGCAACACATTACAAAAGGCAAAATGCATTGTAGCTGACTTAAACTGTCCAAAAGAAACCATTGATTTTCTGTCATCATTTACACTAAAATATCAGATACCTTTCGTAATTGTTCCTGTCTCTTCACCGAAAATGAACAGGCTTCCGAAAAACCTGCAAGCTGTTCATTGGCTGATCTTGAATAAAGATGAAACAGAAACCTTTTTTAACATTCAGATCAACAACCAACAAGACTTTCAAAAAGCGATTGAAAACTGGTTGAATTTAGGCGTTAAAAATGTCATTGTTACGGATGGCGCTAACGGGGTGGCGGCAAGCGGAAAAGATGGACAAGTTCACTTTTATCCGGCGATCAAAGCAGAAACGGTTGTCGATGTAACCGGTGCAGGTGACGCCTTTTGTTCCGCTGTGATTCATTCCTGGTTACACAAGAAAAGTCATGAAGATGTGATTTCATCTGGAATGGTAAATGCATATAAAACGCTCAGTTCAAAGTATACGGTACGACAAGAATTATCGAAACATCAGCTTGAATTTGATATGGAGGAATTACAAAATGAATCAATACATTGACTTATCAGCCGAAGTGAAACAAGCAAAAGAAGAAGGTAAAGCCATTGTCGCATTGGAATCCACCATTATTTCGCATGGTATGCCTTATCCACAAAATGTAAAAACAGCTCGGGAAGTAGAACAAATTGTCCGTGACAATGGTGCAGTACCAGCAACAATTGCTATCATGGATGGAAAAATTAAAATTGGTTTATCAGACGAGGAATTAGAAATGTTCGGTAACAGTGATAACGTTGCAAAAGTATCCCGTCGTGATTTGCCAGAAATTATCGCAACCAAACGATTGGGTGCAACCACTGTTGCAACGACGATGATTTGCGCAGAATTGGCCGGCATTCATGTGTTTGTTACTGGCGGTATTGGCGGTGTTCATCGCGGTGTGGAAGAAACGATGGACATCTCCGCTGACCTGGAAGAACTGGCTAAAACAAATGTTGCGGTTATCTGTGCTGGTGCAAAGTCAATCCTCGATTTGCCACGGACATTGGAATACTTGGAGACAAAGGGTGTACCGGTCATTGGCTATGGTACAGAATATTTACCAGCATTCTTCACTCGCTCAAGCGAATATAAGCTTAATTCTTCTACCGATTCGGTTGATACGATTGCGGATACACTAATTGCTAAATGGGGTCTAAATTTAAATGGCGGTGTCGTAATCGCAAACCCAATACCAGAAGAAGATGCCATGGATGAGCAATTTATTAATGGTATTATTGACCAAGCTATCCAAGAAGCTAAGGAAAACCATATCTCTGGTAAGGACAGCACGCCATTCCTGCTAGAAAAAGTGGTTGAAATGACAGAAGGAAAAAGTCTGGATGCTAACATTGCTCTTGTTAAACACAATGCAAAAGTTGGAACAGAGATAGCTGTAAGTTTTAATAACAAAAACAAATAACATTTTTACATGACGTTTACTGATAAGAGCCACTTGCTTACCAGGTGGCTTGTTTCATTTAAACATCGATGTAAACGGTAACACCACAACAAATGATACATCACACACCTTGAAAAGGGATGAGAAGCAGATGAATATTATTTTTCTAATAACTGGAATTTTATTTGCCTTTTTAGTTGCGTTTTTAGTTAGTAACGACCGTAAACATGTAAAATATAAACGAATCGGGATCATGCTTGTTGTTCAGCTAGTCTTAGTCTTTTTTCTCATGCACACAAGTATTGGTTTAGTTGTTGTTACAAGTATCGGTCATTTTTTTGAGAAGCTGATGGCCATTGCCAATTCCGGAATTGAGTTTGTATTTGGCGGACTGGTAAACGAAGGGGAGTCAACCTTTTTCATGACCGCACTGCTACCGCTTGTATTTATTTCCGTTTTGATTGGAATTTTGAATTATATCAAAGTCTTACCAATCATTATCAAGTATTTGGGATGGATTCTAAGTAAAATAACTAGAATGGGTAAGCTGGAAAGCTATTTCGCCGTATCCACTGCTGTCCTGGGTCAGCCAGAGGTATTTTTGACAATCATGAAACAGATCCCGTTATTGTCCTCGCGCAGGCTGTATACCATCTGTACATCAGCAATGAGTGCGGTAAGTGCGGCCATGGTTGGTTCATATATGACCATGCTGGAGCCCAAATATGTCGTTACCGCTGTTGTACTTAATATCTTTAGTGCATTGATTATCGCCAACATCATTAACCCGTATGACCTGGATGAAAAAGAAGATTTAATTCAAATTGAAGAGAAGGAACGCGTCCCATTTTTCCAAATGGTTGGTGATAGTGTCATGGACGGTTTCAAAATCGCCATTACCGTTGCTGCCATGTTACTCGGATTTATTGCATTGATGGAATGTATCAATGTTATCTTCTCGGGCATTTTTAACATTTCTTTTCAAACAATTATGGGTTACATCTTTTCCCCCGTTGCTTTTCTTATGGGAATTCCTTGGGCAGAAGCGGTACAGGCTGGCAGCATCATGGCAACCAAACTAGTAACCAACGAATTTGTTGCCATGCTTGACTTTGGAAATATCGCCGGATCTCTTTCCGATAAAACGAATGCCATTGTTTCCGTTTATTTGGTCAGTTTTGCCAACTTTGGTACGGTCGGAATTATATCTGGATCCATCAAATCGATTAGTGAAAAACAAGGCAGTCATGTTGCTAAATTTGCTTTAAAATTATTGCTTGGTGCAACATTGGCTTCTATCATTTCAGCAACAATCATGGGGCTAATGATGTAAATTTCTACAAGAGGTGAAAATCATGACAAAACGAAACATAATCATGGATTGTGATCCTGGACATGATGATGCGATAGCGATTATCCTGGCCGCGGCACAACCAAAATTAAATATTTTAGGGATTACCACTGTCTCCGGTAATGCGGAGCTTGAGAAAACAACGATCAATGCACTAAAAATTTGCGATTTGGTTGGACTGCACGATGTGTCTGTTTCCAAAGGAGCAGGACAGCCATTAGTACGAATACGCGAAACGGCTCCAAGCATTCATGGCGATTCTGGATTAGATGGCCCGGAGCTTGCAGAGCCTTCCCGCAGCTGGAGTGACGAACATGGAGCAGACACCATTATCCGGTTAGTAAAAGAAGCAAGCGAACCAGTGACTATCCTGCCAACTGGACCACTAACCAATGTCGCATTAGCATTGTCGAAAGCTCCAGAGATTAAGGATAACATCGAGGAGATTATTTTAATGGGTGGTGGTACATTCGGTAACTGGACCCCTTCTGCAGAATTTAATATTTGGGCCGATCCTGAAGCAGCAAAAATCGTATTTAATAGCGGTATCCAAACCGTTGTAATGGGGCTGGACATCACCCATCAGGCATTAGCAACCAGAAACGTAATTGAGGAGATAAGTCAAATCGATAACCCAGTTGCAAAAATAGTCGGAGAGTTATTGGAGTTTTTTGCCACGACGTACAAAGCACAGTTTGATTTTGATAGTCCGCCAGTACACGATGTGTTAACCGTTGCTTATTGCGTGGCTCCGGAATTGTTCCAAATAGAAGATGTCAATATTGCGATTGAAACGAAGGGCGAATATACGGCTGGAACAATGCTGGTAGACCTTCATCATACCACTGGCCGAGAAATCAATGCTAAGTTTGGACTTAAATTGGATATTGAGGGATTCTGGAGGTTGATGATTGATGCCTTAAGGAAATATGAAGGACAGTAGACAGTTTAAAACCGACTAATAGAGTTACTTCTTACAGGTTACAAATCACTAGTCAGTCTGTTCGAGCGTCCGGATATTTTTAATACGTTCAACGCTTCTTTTAACATATGGAGTAAATGGAAACGATATGTTTTCCCTGTGCTTAGCTCTACATTTTATAAAATAAAACGTCAATGAGTGGATGAGGAAGGGCAGGCTAAGAATGCCAGACCCTTCCTCTCCTATTGAACAAGGGAGAACAAAAGCTCATGTGCAAGGTCTGTGTTGCAACACCTTTGTGACCTGCATCGTGCAAGATCGAAAAGAATCGACCTTTATTATGTAGTTATATCCAATTCCTTTCTAGAAACATAAAACGTCATGAAAGAATTTCTTTCAGACTTGACTCCCACTTATTTTTTCGATTTCGCCTCAAATCCTGAAGTGGGAGTCTTACTGTCTGTTAAAAGTGGGATAAACCCATCCCACCTCTATGACGAACCCAGTGCTACATCATACCATTTTTAATGCAACGCTTCAGCAGTATACGTATTTCTTTCACGACGAAACATGGCTACGATGCCATGTTTTGCTGAATGCTGTTTAGGCGTTTTTTGTTGGTAGCGATTAGGTAGATGACGATTGCCCAGATAATGCATGCGACTATGGATCCAATATTGAATATTCCTTTTTCAGATGTCCACATGATCGAATAACCAATCGAGCCGAGTAATAAGGAGTAATAGCAGAATGGCAACAATGTTTTACGAATAACATGTCCCTCTTTACCTACTAGTCCAACAACAGCTGCTGCAGCAACAACATTATGGACACAAATCATATTTCCCGCAGCCCCGCCAACGGCTTGCAAGGCGACCATCCAGGTTGGGTCACCGCCGATACGCTCCCCGACACCATATTGGAAAAGCGAAAACATCATATTACTTATCGTGTTACTACCGGCAACAAATGCACCAAGCCCGCCGATAAATGTTGCGAAAAACGGATAAACAGATTGCGCCAGATTCGCTACTCCATCCGCTAAGGCAATTGGCATTTCTGCATAACCCGCCGCTCCCCCATCCGAATTTAGGAACACTTGAACCATTGGAACGGTAAAGACAAGTGCTGATCCAGCAGCAAGCATTGTTTTTCCGGAGTCTTTCCAAGCCTGTGCGTACTCCCGTACCTCCATGCCATGTGCATAATACGTATAGATGGATGCGATGATAAAAATAAATCCTGGAGAAAAAAGTATTTCCCAGGTGGACGTGATTTCTGTCCCAAAAATATTTGGAATATTAATCGTTGCTGCTTTCAACCAGTCCCCTGCGACAGTCAATCTGGTAAGCAGAAGTAACAGGGCAATCAAAACATATGGTGACCATGCACGTAACATGCTAATCTTGCCTGCATAAATATCGCTTTGTTTGATTTCCAACCGGCCAGTCCATGTCGGGTCCCAGCGATCTTTTGACTCAAACGTCCAAATATCATCTTCCTTAGGCATGAGAAAACCTTTCTTCGCGGCCGAAACGACAATTGCTAAACCTACGAGACCACCAATCATGGAGGGGAATTCAGCTCCAAGCGTATTCGCTACAATAACATACGGTATCGTCATCGCAAGTGCTGCAAATATAGCAAACTTCCACACCTTCAAGCCTTCACTAAACGACTTGTTTTTGCCAAAGTAACGAGTTAATATCCCGACTAAAAATAATGGGATTAATATTCCTGCTATCGTATGAAGGATGGCAACTTTTCCGACCACATCAAACACAAATGCAGGCACATCTGATATTTGTGACAGGGGCTCGATCCCAGATCCTACCCCCACTACCATTGGTGTCCCGACCGCACCAAACGATACAGGTGTACTTTGAATAACCATCCCTGAAACAACTGCTGCCATTGGCGGAAACCCAAGCCCAACCAACAAAGGCACAGCAACTGCTGCCGGCGTACCAAATCCCGCTGACCCTTCGATAAATGAACCAAAAAGCCATGCAACGATAATGACCTGGATACGCCGATCTGGAGTTATATCGGTAAACCCACGGCGAATCGTGTGCAGTCCACCACTTTCCTGCAGCGTATTTAAGAGTAAAATGGCCCCAAAAATAATGAATAAAAGCGTTACAGCAGTAACTAGACCATTAACAGAAGCAGCTGCAACTTTCGGAAATGTGACATCCCATACGAATAGCGCCAGTAAAACAGCTGTGATGTATGAAAGCGGCATGGCTTTACTCGCTGGCCATTTAAATCCTACCAAAAACACAGCAACAACAATAATCGGAAGTAATGCCAGTATAGCTAATGTTCCCTCACCCATTTGTCAAATCCCTCCTAAAAATTTTGTTTATAGAGGCTGTTCAAATAGTCCGGTAAAAATGACACATCGAATTTCTTCGTTGGCTTGTTTCTACGCTGTTCATGTATCTATTTGCATACATTCCGCTGCTCGAAACTACACCGTCTCGAACTTCTCGGTCCTTTTTATCCTCCTTTTTGAACACGCATTTATATAAACTTCAGCACGTTTCCCTGTGAAGTTATATAATTGTAAACGATTACATAACTGTTTATGCCAAACGAAATACATCAACATTGTATCTTTTTAAAATTTCAATATTTTTATCGTGTAGGAAGGGAAGACATCTCCCCTTTGTTTATTTATTTCACCATCGTCCATTCCTGCTTCACTTCCACACAACGCCCCGGACTAGGAAATAGTTTCCCTGGGTTTAATAAATCGTTGGGGTTAAATACAGCTCGAATATCCGTTTGGGCCGCCATTTCTTCATCGCTAAAAATAAACCGCATTTCTTCTGCCTTTTCAATGCCTACACCATGTTCCCCCGTAATGGAACCACCAACATCGGCACAGGTTTTCAGGCATTCGGACCCAGCTTTTGCAGCACGTTGCACTTGTTCGGGAACACTTCCATCGTACAGAATAAGCGGATGAAGGTTACCATCACCAGCGTGAAAGATGTTCGCGATACGAAGGTTATACTTTTTGCTAATCGCAGCAATCTGCTCAAGCACTTCCGGTAACCGGGTTCGAGGAATCACCCCGTCCTGTACGAGATAATCCGGTGAGATCGCCCCCATGGCTCCAAAGCCCATTTTCCGATTTGCCCACCACAAGCCACGCTCTGCCTCATCTTTCGCTACTTTTACTTCACGAACATTGTTTTGCTTGCAAACCGTCAATATTTCCTCGATCTGACTGTCTATCCCTGCTGCAACACCATCCACTTCAATTAATAAAAATGCAGCAATATCACTTGGATGTCCGACCGGATAGGCAGCAGCTTCCACACCCTCAATCGCAATCGTATCCATCATTTCCAGTGCCGCTGGAATAATCCCGGCTGAGATGATATCGGAAACGGCTTGGCTGGCGTCCTTAATATCGTCGTAATAAGCGAGGACTGTTTTCTTTCCTTCAGGATTTTTCAGCACTTTGACGGTGATTTTGGTTACAATCCCAAGCGTTCCTTCTGATCCAGTTAACAGACCAAGCAAATCATAGCCAGGCTGATCCGGTACACCTGATGCACCAATCTCGATAATTTCACCACTAGGGAGTACAACTTCAAGCCCTAAAATATGGTTCGTCGTTACCCCGTACTTCAAACAGTGCGCACCACCTGCATTTTCCGCCACATTTCCACCAATGGTACATGCGTATTGACTCGATGGATCAGGTGCATAGTAATAACCTTTATCGGAAATTGATTGCGTTAACTTTAAGTTGACATAACCAGGCTCCACCACGGCGGTTCGATTGGCAAAATCAACTTGAAGCAGCTTTTTCATGCGCACCAGGCTAATAATCACCTCACCACCAAATGGCGTCGCCCCCCCGCTTAAGCCTGTTCCAGCTCCACGGGCAATGTAAGGGATTTTTTCCTTATTTAATAGTTGAACAATCTGGGAAACTTGCTCGGCATTGTGTACAAACACCACTGCTTTAGGCATTCCTTTAGCCATCGTATAGCCGTCACATTCATAGGCAACAATATCTTCACGCAAATACAGTACTTCCCTTTCGCCGACAATCTGCATTAATTGACGTTCAACAGCATCCGGCTTTGGCCGTTTTGTTTTTTTTCCAAGCATTTGCTTCACCTTCCTATCTTCATAACAATTCGACCGGCTGACTATTCGCTTCCTCTTTTTCCTTTGTGTATGCCCAATCCAGCAATTGCACGGTATGTACGACCTGTTCACTGCGGCCATGCCTTTCTACACCCAAAGCGATTTGCAGCATACAGCCGGGGTTGCCCATTGTGATGATTTCCACATTGTCAGGAATATCATCCATTTTGCGATCAAGCAGTTTTCCCGCCATTTCTGGATGGGTCAAATTGTAAATCCCTGCACTTCCACAGCAGCGGTCCGCATCTGGTAAGTCGATCATCTCAATGCCGGGAATTTCTTTTAATAACTGCCTTGGTTCGAAACGCACCCCTTGCCCATGTGCCAAGTGACAGGCATCGTGATAGGTGATTTTCTTGTTCACTTCCGTTTTTGGTCGTTTAAAATCATTGTCATATAAGAACTTTGAAACATCCTCGATCTTTTTTGAAAACGCCTTCGCCAACGGCAGCATTTCCGGATCATTACGGAAGAGCTCATCATACTCCTGCAATGCACACCCACAGCCTGCTGCATTGATCAATACTTTATCATAATCTTTAAATGCCTCAATATTTTGTTTCGCAAGCTCTTTCCCCGTTTTACGGTCACCTGCATGAATATGCAATGCTCCACAGCAGCCCTGCTCTTTCGGAAGACCAACCTCATACCCGTTATGCGTCAAAACACGGATGGTCGCCTGATTGACATCACTGAACATGATGTCCATGATACATCCAGTCAACATCGCCACTCGTCCTTTTGTCTTTCCTTCAGCAGGAATCACTTCCGGAAATCTTCCCAAGACAGGTTTTTCCACATCTGGCAAGATCGTCTCCATCTCTTTTAAATGTTTCGGCATCACATGGAGAACCCCTGTCTTTCTTGCAACCTGCTGTAACCCGCTTTTCTGATAAAACTTCATCAAATTCCCCACGGTATTCAAGCGATTCTGGTGTGGGAAAATCCCTTGCAAAAAGCTCTTATTCAGCATGCCATTGATACCTGTTAACGGATCTGCCTGCCGTATTTGTCCGCGGGCTTCCTCAATGAGACCGCCAACTTGTACGTTTGCTGGACAAGCTGTTTCACAGGCGCGGCAATCCAAACAATTAAAGATTGATTCGGAAAAAGCTTCATTTATGCCAATCTTCCCCTCTGCAACCGACTTGATTAAGTGCACGCGGCCCCGAGGGGAGTTGTGTTCCTCTCCGGTTTCCTGATACGTTGGGCACGCTTCCAAACATAGGCCACAGTGCACACAATCAGCCCATTTTTCCTCATCCGGTAAATCCTCCCAGACAAAATTACCGAGACGCTTCGTTTGGCAAGGTACATCTTCCCCGCTTAACATATGCTTTAATCGATTCTCATTCATTTATATCCCTCCTACAAAACGGTTGCGATTCAGGATATTCCTCGGGTCATTCGTATGCTTAATCCCTGCTAATAACGGAAAGTATGCTGGCTTTTCTCCCCACACACTAACGACTTCCCGTAATGTAAATGGAAGGTGAGTGCAGATCACATAGCCACGTTTTTCTTCTACTCTTGTCCGGAGTGCATAAACATAGGAAGCAATATCCTCCGGGAATCCGGCAACATATACGCGCGAAATCCCATGTCCTAGTCCACCATGTCCCTCTACTGCAACACCATACGTTTCCGCCAGCCTGTCAGCAGTTTGTAAGTTCATGAGCACATCCATGTTTTTACTGCCAATCTTCAGTGCTCCGCTAGTTTTTGCTTCGTTTGTTTGATCATTATACCCATTTGGACCACGATGGTGAAAATCATCCCACCACTTTCTCGCTTCTTCCTCGTGCAGAATAGTATGTTCGGCGCCAGCTGGTAAATTTTCCGCAACCCATTTTTCCTGACTCCGCACGGCATTTTCCCGATCCTCAAAGGCAATCGCTAACGTGTATTGGCGCTTACCTGTCAGTTGTTCCGCGGTTGCCGGTGTTAAAACTTCAAGCGAAACTGGTTCCATCATGGAATCAAGAATGTTAACTGCAAAGTCCTGGATGGCCTGTTCGCGATTATTTGGAAAATGCAGCAATGATAACCCTTCATATTTTGGTAGAGGGCGTAATTTAATTGTCAGCTCACTGATTACCCCTAACGTTCCCATCGCACCAATAAACAGCTTGTTCATGTCGTAGCCGGCAACATTTTTCACCACTTTCCCACCGGTTCGAATCACCCTGCCATCAGGATAGACAATGCGTGTGCCGATCACCAGGTCTCGTGCAGAACCATATAGCAGCCGCTTTGCTCCACTGTCATTTGCTGCAACAATACCACCAATCGTTGCCAGCTCTGGCCATGGTGTATCAAGGGCAAGCTGCTGCCCACATTGTTGTAATACCCCGGAAATTTCCTGTAATGTTGTTCCAGGTTTAACCGTCAATGTCAGGTCACCAACCGAATGCTCGACAATCCCCTTATAGTTGGCAAGCGATAACAATAGATCCGCCTGTTCCACCTGACCACCATAGCCACGCTTCGTCCCACCTGAAACAATATTAACGGTTTTATCATGGTTATTCGCATACGTAAGAACAGTTGCGATATCATTTTCCGAGCGCACCTCAATCACTTGCCTTCCACCGTTCCCCAATGGGTGCCCTGCTTCTTCATTGTCTCTTATTTGTTCCCTTGGCAAAACCTCTTCTAAAACGGAAGAAATCATGCGAATCGCTCCCCCTGCCGTACTTTTGGATAAAAAGCCCTTCTTATTATATATATTAAACCATCAGACTATTAACAAGTCAATGCAGTATTTACAAAAATCAGAATTTTTTCACCTGAAAAGCAGTTAATAGATTCCTTTTAATGGAGTAGAAAATCTGACATCAAGCTAAAGAAAGCAGGGGGAACAATCATGTTTGATCGTTCATGACTTCCCCTTGTCTATCCATTCTTGTAGACATGCGTTCGTCAATCCCCTACTATCCATTTACTAGTTATTAAACTTTTCCTTTGCCTCCAAACGACGGGCATGAAGGATTGGTTCGGTGTACCCGTTTGGCTGTTCCCTGCCTTTAAATACCAGGTCGCATGCTGCTTGGAAGGCAACCGAATCAGAGAAGTTAGGTGCCATCGGACGATATTGCGGATCATCGGCGTTTTGTTCATCCACTACTTCAGCCATTCGCTTTAGCGTGTTCATCGTTTGCTCTTTTGTACCAATACCATGATATAGCCAATTGGCGATAAACTGACTGGAAATACGCAATGTTGCCCGGTCTTCCATCAGCCCAATATTGTTAATGTCCGGTACTTTGGAACAACCAACCCCTTGATCTACCCAACGAACCACATAACCAAGCAATGTTTGTGCGCTATTATCAAGCTCTGCCTGAATTTCTGCGTCAGACCAATTGATGTTTTCGACAACAGGAATACACAAAATATCATCACGATAATCATTGCTATCTTTGGAAAGCTCTGCTTGAACGGTTTGGACATCAACCTGATGATAGTGAATCGCATGCAAGGTTGCTGCCGTTGGTGAAGGTACCCAGGCTGTATTTCCACCAGCTTTCACGTGGCCAATTTTTTGTTCCAGCATCGCAGCCATCATATCAGGCATTGCCCACATTCCTTTACCAATTTGTGCTTTTCCTTTTAAACCGGCTGCCAGCCCAACACGCACGTTATTTTTCTCGTACCCATTTAACCAAACAGAAGCTTTCATGTCCCCTTTCTTAATCATTGGACCTGCTTCCATCGTGGTATGAATGTTATCACCCGTACGATCGAGGAACCCTGTATTGATAAAGCAAATTCTTTCTTTTACCTCATGAAGACAATTTTTTAAGTTCAGACTTGTACGGGCCTCCTCATCCATGAGTCCAATTTTAAGGGTGTGCCGTGCCATGCCCAGCATATCCTCTACTCGGTTAAACAATTCATTCGCAAAAGCAGCTTCCTTCGAGCCGTGCATTTTCGGTTTGACAATATAGATCGATTTTTTCGGCGAATTTTGATAGATTCCATTATCCAAAAGATCATGTTTTGCCATTAAACTGGTAAACACCGCATCCATGATTCCTTCATAGACTTCATTCCCATTTTCATCAAGAACTGCGTTGTTTGTCATTAAATGCCCAACGTTACGCACCAGCATCAGGACGCGGCCAGACAAGGTTAGTTGCCCCTCACCAGATGGGCTTGTATAGATACGATCAGGGTTTAAGGTCCGGGTTACTTCTTTACCGTTTTTAGTAAATACCGATGTTAGATCACCCTTGTTGAGCCCTAGCCAGTTACGATAGATGTGGGTTTTATCTGCAGCATCCACCGCCGCTACCGAGTCCTCACAGTCCATAATGCTTGAGGTTGCCGATTCCAAATACACATCCTTAACGCCAGCTTGATCCATTTTTCCGATTGGATGGCCAGAGTCAATTTGAATTTCCACATGTAATTGATGGTGCCTTAGTAAAATGGCGCTCGGTTTTTCTGCTGTCCCTTGATAACCTGCGAATAAAGCAGGATTTTGTAGTTGCGTTGTTTCACCGTTGGCCAGCGTGATTTCCAGTTCCCCATTTACGACAGCATAGTTTGTTGCGTCCGCATGGGATGATGATGGAAGCGGTACGTGTTCATCAAGGAATTGTTTCGCGAAAGCAATAACCTTTTCCCCACGAACAGGATTATACGATCCCGCTTTTCCTGCCCCGCCTTCTTCACTGATAACATCGGTTCCATATAACGCATCATAAAGGGATCCCCACCGTGCATTGGCAGCATTAAGCGCATAACGCTCATTGTCCATTGGTACAACCAGCTGTGGACCCGCTTGCTTGGTAATGACGTCATCAATGTTTTCAGTCAAATTTGTAAAATCGTCTACATCCCGCTCCAAATAGCCGATTTCCTGTAAAAACGCCTTATACGTGGCAACATCTGGTTTCTTATTTTCGCTAAGCCATGTATTAATTTGCTTCTGCAGACTTTCACGCTCTGCTAATAAAGCAACGTTTTTTGGAGTCAGTTCGGCCACAAGGTTTCCAAAATTCTGCCAAAATGTATCTTGATTAAGCCCAGTGTCAGGGAGTGCTTCTAAATTAACAAAATCATAAAGCTCTTTTGCGACTTGAAGATTACCTACTGTTACATAATCTGCCGTGATATAATTTGCCATTTTTTCGATTCCTCCCAATACTTTGTATTATCTATTATTCTAATGGGAATGGGCTAGAATCAAAAATACATATTTTGCATGATCACTATTCCATTTGGCTATACCTTGCCGTATAATAATGTTTACACGTATAGCGGAAAGGAGATGGAGATCCTGGATATTAGACAAATCGCCTACTTTGCCGAAGTCGCCCGACAACTAAATTTCACCAAAGCAGCCGCGACTCTACATATCTCCCAACCGTCGCTAAGTAAAACGATTAAAAACCTGGAATCGGAAATCGGTGGGTCCCTCTTATATCGAGACGCGAAGCAGTTGGAGTTAACCGATGCGGGCAAGGCATTCTTAGTCAATGCCAAACTCGTGCTGGAGGCTTTCGACAATTTGACTTCTGAACTAAATGATGTGATGGAGTTAAAAAAAGGGGAAATCAAAATTGGTATCCCTCCCATTATTGGTGCGGCTTTTTTTTCTAGGCTAATCAGCGAGTATAAAGAAAGCTATCCATCGATTGATTTGCACTTAACCGAAGTTGGCAGCAACAAAATTAAACAAGGAGTTGAGGAAGGGATGCTTGATATTGGTTTAATTTGCAATGTACCGGTCCAAGCGGAAAATTTCGAGACCATTCGACTGGTAAATGACCCACTCATGCTCATCATTCATAAGGACAACCCTTTAGCCAAGCAAGAAGCCATCGATTTATCGGATGTGGAAGATGAATCTTTTATCTTATACCGGCATGACTTCTCCCTGCATGACAGCATTATTGCCGCATGCCAGAAACATGGATTTTATCCAAACATTGCCTGCGAAAGCTCTCAAAAGGACTTTATGATTGAAATGGTGGAAGCCAAATTGGGAGTGGCTCTATTGCCAAGTAAAATTTGCCGCCAGATCACCAATGACAGTATCGTCTCGTTGCCTTTTCGTAAACCCGTCGTAAAACTGGAACTAGGCATGATCTGGAAAAAAAATAAATATCTTTCTTACGCTGTACGTGAATTTATTGAGAGGTCTAAAGCATTTACGATTTGAGACACGGGAGAAGGCAGGCTAGATCACTAACAAATAGTATGAAAGTTGACGGTGCAAGTCTAAGGCGATCGTGTGCCTGGACTAATCAAGAATGGATCCTATTGTATGACTTTTATTTGGGTACAGCACTGAAATATAAACAAAATGGAACTTCTATCCAAACATCCAGAAGTTCCATTCTCAACTTAATCCCGCAGCAATGTTTTCCTCTACTATTCTTTCAAAATACGCATAAAGTCATAATTACGATATTTACGATTTCGCTTTACATCCGTATCAACAAATAATATTTTTTTCTCCGCAAGTGCGTTTAATGCACTTCGAGCCGTATTGGCAGAAACCCCAATGTTTGCTGAAACGTTTTTTGCGGTTGTAAAAGGATCCGAAAATGTATAGAGCCATACTTTTTTCTCGGAATCTGTATTACATTGAGCTAGACCTTGCTTTGCCAGCTGTTCAGCGCCATCCAACTTACGACTGATGCGGTCAGCCGTTCGATCACAGGCGGTTAGAAAAAACAATATCCAATCACCCCAGTTTGGCTGATCTCCTCTGACCCCATTTAGCATGTCGTAGTAACGATGCCGCTCTTTTTCAAGTTCCTCACTTACAAAGAAAAATGGGTGCGTCAGTAGTTTTGACTGAATAAGATATAGCACAATTAAAATACGGCCAAGTCGACCGTTTCCATCTAAAAATGGGTGGATGGATTCGAATTGGGCATGAATGATGGCCGTCTTCAATAAGGGTTCCGCGTTCTCACTGATGATATAATCTTCTTCATTATAATGATCGGTCGCTAACTGTTCATTGTATGGATGGCGATTGATATAATATTCAAGGTTTTGCATATACGTATCAATTTCTTCCGCAGAAACCGGAATGTACGATGCATCCCCGATATTATTCGTAGGTCCAATGAAGTTTTGTATTTTCCGAAAATCACCTGAAGATTGTATCGAGCCTCCTGCTCTCTGCATTAACGTCTGATGTAATTCCTTAATCAACCTTGAGGATAGAGGATATCCATTCCTAATACGCTCATACCCTTCTCGAAGGGCTTGCTGATAATTGTTCACCTCAATAATTTCCCAGCGAGGGTGTTTGTCATTTCGTTCCTCGACCATATCGGTAAAAGTAACTTGAGTACCCTCAATTCTAGTCGATTCAACTGACTCACTTAAGGACAAAATTTGAACCAGACGTTGACTAACAACCGAATGATTTACTTTTTCCTCCAGCCGGCCAATTTTATGATTAACCTTTGCCAAAATTTCCATGACACGCAATGCATCTGCCGGTTTTATTCCAATTGGAAGTTTACTAATTCCTCTTTTCGCCAAGTTAACTCACACTTCCCATTAATTTTAGCTAATTACACCACACGACTATACTAAACACAAAACAAAAGAAAATTTTAGCTAAAAATAAGATGTGGAGTCCAGTGTCCCACTCAGATCATTATTGTTGAAAACACCAGCCTTTTAAGACGAACTCCCCACTGCCAAACACGCTTCCACTAAAATGTCGATGCCATTCGCAATGGCTTCTTGGTTAAATGTCATTTTCGGGTGGTGCAAGCCTGGCGTAACGTCTGCTCCAAGTGCCAGCATCGTGGCTTTTATCGTGGGTCTTAGAATAGTATAATAGTGAAAATCATCTGAACCAGGTGTGATAATCGACGGTCGCGTATGCTGTTTTCCCAGATATTTTACAATCGCGTCATGTACGATGGCTTCTGCTTCATTATGGATGACTGCTGCTGGGACATCGTCATCCAAGGAAACATCAATGGTTACGCCATATATCGCTTCCAGATACTTGCAAATGTTTGCGATCTTTTCCTTTATTTCATCCATCACATCATTGGTTTGCGCGCGAACATCAAGACCGAATGATGCGTTGCCCGGGATAATGTTTAAATTATTATTCCCTGCATGAAAATTGGTCATTTTAATCGTCGCTGGTATCTGTGGGTTGGTATGAATATGCTGCAGCTGCTGAACAATTGCGGTTCCAACCTCGACAGCATTGACCCCTTCATGCGGACGTGCTCCATGATGATCTGCGCCATTAATTTTACCTTTCACAAATAAACAAGCACCGTGTTGAATACCGGGAGCACAATCAGGAAAAGCAATCTCACTGTTTGGTCGCACATGGACACCAAACAAGTAATCCAAATCGTCAACTATCCCCTCGTGAACAACTCGTACGGCACCGTTACCTTGTTCCTCCGCTGGCTGAAAAATGGCTCGCACCGTTCCAGAGAATTGATCTTCCATTTTCTTCAATCGATGCATGACACCAGTCACGATCGTCATATGTGCATCATGACCACAAGAATGATTCGCTTGTAATTTTCCATCGACTTCCTGTAATAGAGCGTCCATATCCGCACGTAAGCCTATTTTTGGCTGTCCACTCCCAATTTCCACATAAAATCCAGGAATAGATTTGAACGCAACCGGTTGGAATCCCGCATCGCTAAAGTGATTCATCAAATAGGCTGTTGTATTTACTTCATTTAAACTTACTTCTGGGTGTGCGTGCAAATAGTTCCATAATGCATCTAAATCTTGTGCTGACATATTATTGCCTCCAATCTGATCGGGTATGGCCCACTGAAAAAAGTTATTCGATTGGTTAATATGCTTTCTCGATCGCTTGGCTTTCCTTCTCGATCGGTTAGCATGCTTTCTCGATCATTTCCAATGATAACAATCGATCCAGAGCCGAGCCAGATAACCCACCTGCCCCCCAAAAAACTCAATCCCGGACTTCTTCCTTTCTAATAGCAAGTTGTTCCAAAACATTCATATCTATCGTAATACCCAGACCTGGTTTATCGGTTATATTTACGTGTGGGAGTGAATAGCTTAAATCGCCAATGTCAGTTGAAAATTTAGTTGGGCCGGATAATTCGGTCGATACAATATTTTCCTTGGACAAGGCTACATGGAATCCGGCTGCTGAACCGATGCTGGATTCGACCATGGATCCGATTTGACACTGAATGCCAAAAAGATCTGCCTGAGTTGCCAGCTTGTACGATGGGTAAATTCCACCGCTTTTCATTAGTTTAATATTGATATAATCCACCGATCGTTGTTCCACAAACGTCCGCAAATCCTGCGTGTTAATTAAACTTTCGTCAGCCATTAATGGAATGGAACTGGCCTGCTTTAATTCCCGAAACATGGACAGGCTTTCTTGGGCAATCGGCTGTTCCACCCATGTAACACCGAATGGCTCCAGTTGACGCATCATATCTTTAGCAATCTGCGCGCTTTGCCAGCCCTGATTCACATCCACGCGAATTTTCACTCGATCTCCCACTGCTTCTCGAACGGCCTTTACGCGTAAAATATCTTTGGCATGATCAATACCGAGCTTCATCTTAATTTCATCATACCCCTCGGTAACCGCAGTTTTTGCTTGTTCAGCGAGCACTTCAGGTTCTAGAATACTTAATACTTTCGGGATTACCGGTTGAGCCTCTTTTCTTCCCCCAAGCAAGGTATAGATTGGCAAGTTGCTAAATTTGCCCAAAATATCATAACAGGCAATGTCGACCGCAGCCTTGGCCGCACCATTGCCCACCAGTTCTTGATCCATAATCGTATGTATTCCCTGAATGTTTCGTGGATCTTTTCCTAAAATTGCTGGAATCAGCTGGTATTTTAATGCTGCAAAAACACTATGTACTGATTCTCCGGTTACATGCTCATCTGGCACGCTTTCCCCGAAACCGAAGATCCCTTCATTCGTCTCGATACGAAGAATAATTGCCGGCATGGTGTGGAAACTCGTATAGGAAATAATGAACGGTTCCTTTAGTGGTAAATTAATTTGGTAAATATCAGCTCTGGTAATTTTCATGTTATTTTAGCCCCCTGTATGATATGTCGCCTGCATATATGTTGCTAGTCACAAACTATCCGAAACCTATGACAGTATCAATATTTCGCGAATTGTTATCATGCATACTACTCCGTCGATAATTATTCATGAAAATCAACCGTTAGTTATCATTTACATCTTAATAGTTAAAACTTCGTGTCGTAAAGAAAGCCCCTATTAATTGTTAGTTGAGCAGAAGCGGCCCTTTGTCATGCAGTTGTCCCACTTATCTTTTTTAGTTCCATCTCCAAATCCTGAAGTGAAAATCTCGTTGCTCGTTTAGAATGGGATAAATGCAAATTAATTATATTTTTCTAATAATTGATTTGCATGAAAATCATGCACAGCAGCGTGAGTGGTGGCACATATAATTTCTAATTAAAGACTTAGAAAATTATATGTGCCATTCCAACAACAATTGGCAGCGTGATGCATGTCCGCAGCAAGAAGATCCAAATCAAATCCAGTAAACTGATCGGCAATTTAGAACCAAGGATTAATCCTCCCATTTCCGACAAATAAACAAGCTGCGTTACAGAAACACATGCAATGATAAAGCGTGTCATCTCACTTTCAACTCCGCTGCCAAACACAGCTGGCATAAGCATATCCGCAAATCCGACGACCATCGTTTGCGCTGCCTCAGCAGCTTCTGGAACTTGCATCCAGGCTAAAATTGGTTCAAACGGTTTGCCAACAATGGTGAAAAACGATGTGAATTCAGCAATGACTAATGCGATTGTACCAATGGCCATCACAATCGGAAGCACACCCAGCCACATATCCAGTACATTTTGGGTTCCCTCTTTTAAAATAGCACGAACGCCACTACTCTTTTTCGCTTTTTCAACTGCCTGATTCAAACCCCATTTCACACTCGATGTGCCTGCTGGAATCTCGACTTCACTCTTTAATTCTACATTTTCGTACCCTGTATCAGCTTTCTTTGATAATGGCGGGATCCGTGGCATGATAAAGGCAGCGACCAGCCCGGCAATAACGATGGTTGTGTAGTACGACAAGAAATACGGTTCCAAATCCAAATACGAAAGAACAACAATCGTAAATGTGATGGAGACGACCGAAAACGTCGTAGAAATAACTGCTGCTTCACGTTTCGTATAATAACCTTCCTCGTATTGCCTTGCTGTTAAAAGAACACCTATTGTTGCATCCCCCACCCATGAAGCTAAACAGTCTAATGAGGAACGGCCAGGAAGTTTAAACAAGGGTCTCATAATCTTTAACAGTAATGCACCAAAAAACTCCAATAGCCCAAAATTCAGCAAAAGTGGTAGCAGAAATCCGGCTAACAGAAACATCGAAAACAGGATAGGAATTAAGTCATACATCAACAATCCACCTGTGTCTTCAGAAAAAATCATAGATGAACCTACTTGGAAAATAGTTACTATTGCAAAGACGGTTCCAATTAACCGCACGATCAGCCAAAAATAGCCGACATTTAATAGTGTATTTAAATAACGATTTTCTAATATAAAACGTGGCTTCATAAATACAGCTACAATCGTACCTAATGTTGACAGTCCCATCAATATAGCTGTAATGGCTGGAATGAACTTACCGAAATACGCATTAATTTGTTCCGCAAAGTATGCAACAGGTATCGTCATCCCGTCTCCTGTAGAAATGGGTACAATAAATAACAGAATTCCAATTAAAGAAGGAACGAGAAACTTTAATATATTTCCTATCGTATAAGCATTGTCTACTGTTTGTTCGATTGGTTCCATGGTTTTCGTTGTCTCTTTCATTATTTCACCCTTATTCTAAAAATAATCCTTGGTCCGTATAAAGCTGTTCTAATTTCTGCTGGCGAATACTAATTGGTTTATGATCTCGTTCTAAAAAGCCTGCAATGATAATTTCTAGTAAACTGACGACAGATGCAATCGAGTGATGGCCCGCATTTTCTCTTTCCTCCGTAGTTAACGTGATATCGGCAAATTGTCCAACTGCAGAGAATTGATTATTAGAAACGGCTATCATATGCACGTCTTGCTTCGCTAAACATTTGATCAATTCCATTGCTTCTCGTCGATACCTTGGGAAGGAGAAAACAACCCCTGCCGATTCGTGATTCAGATCAACGATATCCTCCAGTGAGAACCCCGTTGGACTTGAGATGAATACATTTTCCCGGTATTGCCTTAATGCATAATAGAACCAATACGCTGCACCGTACGAACTTCCAAACCCACCTATGTAAATACGTTTGGCAGCAATTAGCTGATCAACTGCGTCCCAAATAATCTTTGTATCCATTTGTTCAAGCAATTGATTTAAAACGGCTTTTTCCTTTTCAACAACTTGAACAAAACCTTCAAAGGTGTTCTCTTTTTGTGAAACATAGATGTCCCGATCTTCTTTTGTTGCCAACCAATCTTTCCGCAGCACATCCTGCATTTCGGAATAACCTTTAAATCCTAGGGCATAGGCAAACCGTATAACAGTTGTTTCACTTACTCCAACTTTTTCCCCCAGTTGAAAAGCAGTCAGCAGCACCCCTTCATCCTTATTGTGGTTTATAAATTCTGCAACCTTTTTTTGTCCGGGGGATAAACTAGTGTAGCTATCTTTCAAGATTTGCGAAATTGATTTAGTTTCCATAGTGTCTCCTCTTTATTTCTGGTTTGCAGGAAAAACTTCATTTAAATTATTATAATACATTTTATCCTTCAAAAAAAGAGTTTATTTATATTTACCCATATTTTTTTATGATTATACAATTTTTAGCATGATCCGTCATTACTCATTATCAAACATAATCAACCAAGTCTATCGAAGTATGTTTGCATAGATACAACCATTCATAAAAGGAAGGTACACAAACAAAATAAAAAATAACCATGACGATCAGCGCCATGGTAGGAAGAAAATTTTTATTATCAGTTTGTGAAATTTTTATTTTTTGAAGGGGACTTGGAACCTCGCTTCTTACAAGTAATCTTTGCGCAATTTCTCGGCAGACTTCGGTGAAATATAGCCTGGTGCGACATCATAGACCGTTTTTGCCCCGTGCTGTCCTTCTTCACTTAAACGGTGAGCGGCTCGCGCATACGCTACTAGCACACTTGAGGTGAATTCCGGGTTGCTATCCAGCCTCAAGCTAAATTCAACAATTTGATCATTACCGTCGCCTGTTTTCCCACTCCGGATCACGAATCCACCGTGCGGCATGGCGGAATGATCCCGCGCTAATTCTTCTTCGTTAATAAAATGTACCGTCGTCTCATACTCATCAAAGTAATTTGGCATTGTTTTAATTTCCTGCTCAATGCGCGCTGTATCGGCACCTTCTTCAGGAACGATATAGCATGTCCTCGTGTGTCGATCCACTTTGGAAACAGCTGGATTCTCCCCATTTCTAACTTGTTCGATCACCTTTTCCGATGGGATCGTATATTGCACGCCATTCTTCACGCCATCTAACCGGCGTACGGCATCCGAATGTCCCTGGCTCAAGCCTTTTCCCCAGAATGTATAAGTTTCTCCCTGTTGCAAGACCGCTTCCGACATCACCCGATTAATGGAAAACAGTCCCGGATCCCAGCCAACAGAAATGATACTTGTCGTCTCACTTGCTTGTGCTACGTGATCCACCGAAGCAAAATATTCCGGGATTTTCGCATGGGTATCAAAACTATCCACCGTATTAAACATTTTCGCAATCGCAGGTACTTGCTCAGGTAAATCGGTAGCAGAACCCCCACATAATATCATGACGTCAATTTGCTCTTGATATTGCTTAGCATCTTCTATATGTAAAACCTTCACATTTGGATCTTTTACTTGTAATGTGTCCGGGTCTCTTCGGGTAAAAATCGCAACAAGCTCCATATCGGGCTGTTGTCCGATTGCTGCTTCGACACCTTTTCCCAAATTCCCATAGCCTACAATACCGACATTTACTTTATTTTCCATCCATTTTTACCTCCGATAACTAAAAGATGTGTTTTATTGTACCGTTTTTACTATCTATGTGCAATAATTAGACGCTTTCACATGGATCAAATGTCTATTATACAGTCCACACCCGTCCATGTCATAAATTACTTTCAAATCGAATATTGTACAAGTATACCTGATTTTTTTGGAGGCTTTTCCTATGATTTTTAAACTATTGCCAGGACTAAAACAGCTTGCCCATTATAATATTTCCTATTTACCAAATGACATTACCGCTGGGCTAGTAGTTGCTTTTTTATTAATCCCACAAAGTATGGCCTACGCTGTGATTGCTGGTGTACCTGTTGTTTATGGCTTATTCGCCGCTATCTTTCCTGTTCTGATTTATGCCCTGTTCGGTAATTCAAAATATCTAAGTGTTGGTCCGGTTTCCATTGTATCACTGTTAGCCTTTACCGGTATTGCTACACTTGCCCAGCCGGATTCACCGCATTTTTTTGCATTAATCATTTTGCTCACACTCATCGTTGGCGCAATTCAGCTGATACTTGGTTTCGTTAAATTTGGTTCACTTTTTGATTATATTTCTCCCGCGGTTATTAGTGGGTTTACTTCAGCCGCTGCCATTATCATTGCCGTCACACAAATTCCAGCAATCATGGGAGTCCGATTGGCTTCATTTCAAAATATTTCCGATTATATACTTGAAGTTTTTCATCATTTCCCAGAGGCAAATATCTTCACTGCCATCATTGGTGTTGGCAGTTTAGGCATGCTAATTCTGATGAAGACAACATTTCACACATCATTAGGACCGCTTTTCATGATCATTTTATCGATCATTGTCGTTAGCTTTTTTCATTTAGAGCAAGTGGGCGTTGCAATTATCGGCGACGTTCCTCAGGAATTACCACGATTGGCCCTAAACCTGCCGACTATGGATACATTACTGTCATTACTTCCAATCGCTTTCATGATTGCTTTCATCTCCTTTGCCGAATCTTATGCAGTTGGTAAAACACTGGCTGTAAAGGAAAAGGAACAGCTTAACCCGAATCAGGAACTATTTGGTTTGGGGCTAGCTAATCTAACCAGCTCCATGGTTGGTGCTATCCCTGTAGCAGGAGGAATTTCACGAACAGCGGTCAATTATCAATCAGGAGCAAAAAGCAATGTATCGCTATATGTAACAGCCGGCCTTGTGCTGATCACATTACTTTATTTGACACCGCTCCTTTACTTTTTACCAAAAGCAACCCTGGCTGCTGTCATCATTGTCGCTGTCGCCAACCTGATTAATGTCAAGGATATGCGGTATTATCTAACGCATTCGCCAATGTCTGCGATCATCATGTTTTCCACATTTCTTGCTACGTTAATGGTAGACATTTTTGCCGGGTTGATTATTGGTATTTTTTTGTCGTTGTTATACACGTTTGTAAAGACCAAGCTATTGCATGTGACTGAATGAGACACGGGGACTAATCGAGACCACTGAAAAAACGAAACTGGTTCGCTCTGAAAACTTTCAGGCGCGTTCTCACATGTTTAAAATCTACTATCGTACATTTCATTTCAGACGTAACTTCGCACGTTTTGGGCGTGACTTCGCACGTTTCGAGTCTGATCTCGCACGTTTTGGACGTAACTTCGCACGTTTCAAGCATATTCCTGCACGTTTTCTAACATGTGAAGATGATGTACTTTTTTCGGTGGTCTTGGACAGGTCCAGTGTCTCACTATAAAATGGAAAGTGTATACCCCTAACTATTTACCCACGAGCTTGCAACACTTCTTTTAGCAAGCATTATTAATCCGTGCAGCCAAGCAATTTCCTATCCTGTCTTCCTACTGTTCCCCTACTTCATCATCGCCAATGAACCCATTGGATCCCATGGCTTAAGCACGGTTGGTTCTTGTTCCCAGGCTTGTTTTAGCTCATCAGAAAGATACTTCTTATGAATGACAATTTGGTATGTATAGGCATCCATCCAAGCATCACTCATCACAAAATAACCTTTGTTTCCAACTTTTTCGCCCCAGCTGTTTTCAACCTTCCACCGATTCGGTTGTTCATTGATCAGATTCACTCCCGTCAGTACCATCGCGTGGGTCAGCATTCCATCATGATAATCCAATCGTTCACCTTTTGACATCTGAATAGGAAACCCGAATGCCTTTTCATAATCGTATAAAGCCGTATCCATAATCCCGTCTTTACGATTGGAATCCTGCCCAACATCGCATCCAAACCAGACACTTTCGTTATCCTTGATCTGTTTGACAGCAAGATCTTTTAACGTAGCCATATCCACATTTAAATATTTAATCGGCGTACCACCGACAACATTGCCCAAATGCTGTACCGTATACGTTTTTCCGTATGGTTTATCAGAAGTAGGCGCATTAATGATACTGACATAATCATGCAGATCAAAGCCCAAGTATTTCGCGTAAAATGCTTGAGGTGTCAGCTCCTCCTCACGATGAAAAACATTGTCCTGATCACGATATTCGAAAGTAAACGTTTGTGGTGGCTCACCTAACGAAAAACTGAGCATCTGATAGATTTCCGACAGCATTTCTTCCTTCGCTTTTTGCAAATCGGCTGCTGGCGTAGACTCCTGATAAAGTTTTCGCAGTTTCATAGCATCCGCTCGCAATTTAGCGTTTAACAGCTGGTTTAGTTCGCGTGAGCTGCTGCTGTGAAATGTTTCCGGCATGATTTGTTTCGGGACAACCCCATATTTTTCAACAAGCGAAACCAGCATATCCCACTGTCCCCCATCTTGCTGTGGGGTGTCCAAAAGCCAGGATACCAATCTTCGTGACAAGGCTTCATCAGCGGTCTCCAGGATATTTTCGTAAAAGTAGTTGACTTTTTCAAATTTATCCCAGAAATTAATGTAGTTCTGTGATAGTTCAAAATCCGTTGTTCCCAATACATCATTTAGTCGGTGGGTAAATGTATTTAACGCGGCAAACATCCAGCAGCGCCCGCTTTGTTGCTGATTGGTAACCTTCCCTGTTTCAATCTCTTCAGAAAACACATGATTCATAGAAACGTTGGATGCATTATTTTCCAATGAATTCTTAATCCCATTTTTCATCATGGCATGCTTGATGACGTCATTTTGTGGTTGTTCATGCATCTTATTCGAAAAGTGTTGAATCTTTTGTTTGTCGATCTCATTTGTCATATTGAATCTCCCCTTTGTAAACTTCTATTTTAATTGTATTCCTTTTATTCCATAATTTCGAGGCTGAGGTTTTGGTCTCTCTCAGTCGGTTATCGCGCTTCCCCGCTCGTTTGGCTTGTGCTCTCTCCCGTTTCAGGCACGGTCCTTCCTGTTTTTCAGCAATTACAACCTGTTCAGGATAGCCGAAAACGTATCTTACCGCGAAGAAAAGTTTGATTGAATTTCTGGTCACTCTATCTACTTTTACGGGGGCACAATCAACTTTCACCCGGACTCGATCTACTTTTCGTCTAGTTCGATCAATTTTCGTGCGATCATGATCAACTAATATACGCCAAATGATGTCCACTTTTTCAGCAGCATGACCTGTCCCCCGTTCAATGTCCCTGTGTCATCCGGTCAAATATGATACACTATTGTTTAGTTTGATTTGATGGAGATGTTTGCAATGGGGTTATTCTTAAGTGTCATTTTGCCAATTATGGCTGTGTTTGCTTCGGGTTTTATTTTACAGCGGATTCGGGTGCTCGATGTGTCATCGGTAGCAGCGGTTTCATTGTATATATTATCACCTGCGCTAGTATTTACCACCTTATATGATGCAACATTTGATCGTGGATTTTTGGTCGTGCTCGTATACATGTTTCTACTATTCTATGTCATGGTGCTGCTTAATAAAATACTTGCAAAGATTTTCAAATGGGATCGCAATACAGAGAGTGCATCCATCCTGGCAACAGGTTTTATGAATTCGGGGAACTACGGTTTGCCGGTGGTACTGTTTAGCGTAGGCGAGGCTGCCGTACCATATGCCATTTTTATCATGGTTATCCAGTCGTTGCAGAATAATTTTTTCGGAATCTATTATGCATCAAGAAGTACAAGCGGAATGCGACGAGCGCTGATGAACGTGCTGAAAATGCCGACAACGTATGCTGCCATTCTAGCGTTTGTCCTGCATTATTTTTCGGTGGCTGTTCCAGATGCGATTCACTCTACCATATCGATGGTCGGAGATGCCGCCATACCGGTCATGATGGTTATGCTTGGCATGCAGCTTGGATCGATAACCGGGCTGAAACTTAACTGGCAGGTTGTCACGTCTGCCGTTACATTGAAAATGATCGCGGCACCACTAATTGCTTGGGTTTTTGTTTCAATTGTCCATGTTGATCCGATTATCGCATCGGTTTTGATTATTATCTCTGCCATGCCAACCGCCGCGACAACGACGATGTATGCGATTGAATTCGATACCGAGCCGGAACTAGTGTCAAGTATTACGTTGATTGCCACTTTAGCGAGTGTTGTTACATTGAGTGTGTTGTTGAATATTGTGGTTTGATGAGGATTTGATGGGTGGTCTTATTCAAAGTTGAGAGATGTAGCCTTGAAATAAAGACTGATCAAAACTTATTAGTAAACCCGTATTTTATAACCTTTATAAGAATCCATTTTGAAAAATATTTTTGCTCAAAATGGATTCAGGATATGGCTTTTTATTAAACTGGACCCCACTTATTTCCTTTAGCAATATTTTTCACGCTCTTCACACTATCAAAATAAAACCCCCCACAATTCTACACCATTCTCACCTCTGTCGATCCATGTTATAATGCTACCAAGTGAGGTGCGTATCATGAACTTGGAGCAACGAATGTTATCCCCTTTTGTAAAAGCAAAATACTTATCAGAACCCAATTATAGACGATATACGAGCATCATTCATTACTTATACCAGCAACATGGAGTATTACTATAGTACTCCTGCACTCCCGGGAAATATTTTAACCACATTGTCGAAAATGACACCTTGCAGTTGTTTCGTGATTATACCGAGAAACAGCTGGATGAAGATCTTAAACAATTGGAGGAATGGGGCAATGTCGTTTCCCATGCCAATAATTCCAGAGTAAGCAAAATTCAAGATTATAACCGTAGCAGACTGCGTTATCAATGCACCGATGAAACGATTGAAATCGAACGGATGTTGGAAAAGCTGGATGGCCAAATACATCGGATCAAAGGTTCTTTAGACTCAAAAATGGTCAGTTCGCTGGCAGCACTCGTGTTACAATTTCAAAAAATGGATTTTCAATCAGCCCTGACAAAAGACGAACGCTCCGAATTCAACGAACTTTGGACAGATATTATCAAACGGTTTAAGACGTTGCACGAAGAGGCATCCGATTATCTGGGTATCATTCAAAGCAGAAACATTGAAAAAGCGATGCAAAGCAAGGACATTAGTGCATTTCGGGTTAAATTTACCACCTATTTGACCGATTTTATCATCGCATTACAAAAAAATACCGCAATCATAGAATATGCATTAAAAGATATTCAGCATCGCGGACTTGTCGAACGAGCCATTCAGGAACTAGTTATCTATCAAAAGGACAAGCCAAATCTGGAAGAAGTAATCAGCGATAAAGAAATGGAAAAAATCTATCACATGCAATGGAGCGGAATTCAAAAATGGTTTGTCCACGATGAATTCGGCGAACGGTATGTGGACTATCTACTTAAACAAACCAATGAAACGATCAGCAAGTTTATGAAATTCCTGGAGCAACTGACCGAACGGGAACAACAAATGAAAAGTAGAAAGCATGAATTCCTGCATTTGGCAAAACTGTTTGAGGAAGAGGTAAACTTTGATAACTGTTTGCACATGTTTGGTGCGATTACCAATATTGAACACCCGCCCCATTACTTCTCCGAGCGAAATCAGGAAATTTACCCTGACGAAAGCCTCATCGGTTTTTACTTATATTGGAAAAACATCTTGGTTTCAGTTTCATGTTAACAGAACAAGAACAAACGGGAAGTGCGCACACCACCCGTTTGACTCGGTTTTATTGTTAATTTTTATCCGGAAGATATCGACGTATTCCGGAAAGTTCCTCATAATACCCTTTGGTTTTGACTGGAATCATTTCTACATCTTTTTTCGAATTGGGTGAATGAATCATCATACCATCCCCTGCATACATGGCAACGTGGTGCACATTCCCTTTGCCATGATCATGTGCGAAAAATAATAAATCACCAGGTTGCATGTTAGCAAATTCTACTGGTTCCCCGTGGGTTGCTTGTACACTGGAATCGCGGGGAATCGTGATGCCTTGGGATTGGTACATCGTGAACGTAAAGCCGGAGCAATCAAAACCAAATCCACTCATTCCTGCCCAAAGATAATGCAATCCCAAAAATTGTTTACCAGTATTCACAAGGTCCTGTCCAGTAGGTGTTGGAATAGCAGCTTGAGAATCATAACGATGACCATCTTCCTTGCTGATCCAAGCATGTTTTCCATCTGGTTTCATGACCCGATAAGCATCCTTTGTTTCACTCAAATATGGTAAGCGCGTATTATAACTTAATTCCATGCCTTGATGATGAAACGATGGGGTCTGGTAAAGATATGCAGTCGGTGAGGTTACCAACACAAATGAATTATCCGCTTTTCCATCGAATTTCTTGGTATACGTCAACTGCGATTCTGGCATCCAGCCACTGTATCCTAATGTTTCATCTGGAGAAGGTTGCCCCGCCACCGCAACTTTTACCCAATCGCCATCTCTTTTTAAAATATTTACCTTATTGCCATAAAGCGCTTGCGTTTCTAACATATTGTCATCAGATAGCTGTAGTTGTTGATCATACGTCATATTCTGTGTCCATTTCCACATATCCACTGGCTTAGTAGCTGAGGGCGCATCCACTTCTCGTAAAATATCCGGTGCCGTCCAAAGTGTTGCCACCGCCACGTCTACATATGCCGTTTTCTTTTGCTCGTTATGCGTTTTTTCTTCTGCGTGAGATACAGATGGGAAAACTACCATACTTCCGAACAGAAAAATGGTTACCATTTTAATTAGTCTACGAAACATGTATATTCCTCCTCAATAGAATGATAGAAAAGAGACGGATCACTTGATTTTTATTTATTGTCGAGACAATAGACCTGTCCCCCCAGTCTCTATATGCCGGGGGTGTTGGACAAGGTGATTTTCTCGCCTTGATACGTAATGGCTTCTGGTGTTTCGGTGAGCCATAGTGGTGCATCTAAATCATAATAAACCACATTCGGGTGGGCGGCGGCGAAATGGGCTGCTGATCCAACGGAATGAGCTGGCTCCATCATACTGCCGATCATGCACGCGATTCCACTGATTTCCGCCAGACTGGCAATTTTCCAGGCGTTGGCGATCCCTCCGGATTTCATCAGTTTAATGTTTAACAGATCGACATAGTGCCCGCTCACTAACTGCAATGCATCTTTTGGTGAAAATAAACTTTCATCCGCCATGATTGGGACATTGACATGTTCGGTTACAAATTTCAGTCCATCCAAATCCCGGGCTGCAACAGGCTGTTCGATGAATTCAATGCCTGCATTCATGTCCTCCATTTGCTGAATTAACTGAACCGCTTGTTTCGGCTTCCATCCCTGATTAGCATCCAGCCGTAGCGTGACATCGTCCGGGACTGCCTGACGAATTGCGGAAATTCGAGCGATATCCAGCTCTGGCTGGGCGCCTACTTTGATTTTCAAACAGGTGAATCCGTCCGTCACACATTTCATTGCATCCGCGGCCATTTTTTCCGGTGTATCAACACCAACCGTCATGGACGTTTTCAACGGCTTGTTGTCACCTAGCAGTTGATATAGCGGAACTTGAAGCATTTTACTATACACATCATAAAGCGCCATATCTGCTGCAGCCTTGGCACTGGTATTTCCAATGCAGCTTGTTTGAATCGCCGAAAGCAATGTCTGAAAATGGCGAATATCCTTATCCACCAATGCCTGCTTAATCGGTCCTAGTAACGCAGCTTGAATACTCTCTGTTGAGTCTCCGGTGATCACCCAGGTTGGCGCAGCTGCTCCCTCTCCAATAATTCCATTTTCCAGTTCGATCGTTACCTCGATGCTCTCGATTTCAGTTGCTGTCCTTAATGCTGTTTTAAACGGTGTGTGTAGCGGTATGTTGCGGTGTGCAATTTGCAAATCCCGGATACGCATAGCCATTCCCCCTCTTTATAAAAATGTAGACTTTTTCCGTTACATGATACCAAGAATTTTTCCAACCAGCATACCGAAATACGTTCCGAGAAACGAGCCGATTAGCGCCATGATGACACCAACAGGGATCAGGGTCCGGCTATAAGCGGCCGCAAGCATCGGTGCGGAGGCCATACCGCCAATATTGGCAAGACTTGCAATTCCAAGTGTGAACAGGTCAAACTTAAACAATTTCCCGAGCAATAGCATGATCACCAAGTGAAACAGCATAATCAGAAAACCAGAAACGAGATAAATTGGTGCCTGAGCAATCTGGGTAAAGTCCGATTGCGATGCGATCAGTGCAACGATAATATAAAGCATCACATTGGAAACATCCAGTGCCCCCGGAATTCGGGATACCGGTGTCTGACCAAGAATCAAACCAACAACGGACGCAATCAAAATGGTCCAAGTCGTGGCACTAAATACGTCTCCCAATGCCGGTAAATGATCACCTGCAAACGTAGCTAGGGCAGAAACAAGCAGCCCAATTCCTAATAAATACATGATATGCTTGAATTGTGGCCCTTGATTCATCTGATCAGTTGAAGGGCTTTCTCCCAGACCATTTTCCATAATGCTCGTATCCGCTTTCGTCCAGCGATTAAATGCACCTGCAAACGGAACAAGCCAAAACATGAACATCACCCATACCGCATAATTAATCGTATCCATCATCAGTGCATATCCAAAAATATTTTCCGGTACCTTGAGGATATCTTGCAATGCCACCATATTTGCTGATCCACCTGTCCAACTTCCGGCAAGCGCACCAAATGCACGCCATGTATCAGCAACATAAAAATGTTTAAAAATACCGTAAACGATAATAAACCCAAGCATGATACTGATAACCGCAACAAGGTAACCACCAAGCATCCGTGGCCCAAGTTTAATGATACTGCGAATATCACATTTCAACAGCATAATCATCAGCATCGCCGGAAGCAATGCGCCTTTCACGTTCGTATACGCGGCCTCCGTGGCGTCATTGTCAAATAGCCCGATTGTCTGTAAGAAAGCGGCACCAATATAAATCAGGACTATCCCTGGAATAAATTTAAAGAAGCGATTAGAGCTAAACTTGTTTTCGATTCCTACCATCAGGGCAGCAAGTGCTACTAAAACACCAATATACAAAAAGCCATCTGTAATCATATTTCTGTTCCCCCTTTAATGTAAATAAGTTGCTGTAGTTAAAGTACAACCTGTATTTTCTCCCTATTAAACGTCAAAAATCCAGCCCAACAGATAAGTGTCAGGCTGGATTTTGACTAGGTTCATGTAGTCAAAGCAGCTTTTGCTTGCTCATATTTATGTTTGGCATCATGAAACGCAACAATAAGCGCTTTCTGTGATGCGCCTTGATACCGCTGGCGTATATCCTCTTCCAAACTATCATCGTTGACATTACGACTGATAAATAAGGAACGGACAAACTGATTGGTTAACTGGATTGTCGCCGAACATTCGCTGTCAACAATTTCATTCGTTGTCGCATCAATAACTAATGCCAGGAAAAATTGACTGTACTTCTTGGTAATCGGGTTGTTTTGCGGTGCCTTCGCATCCCCGATGACATAGATGGTATTCTGATTATACAATTTGAAAAATCTCCTTCAACGCACTACAGACGATACAAGGAAACCAACAAGGGATACTTGAGAGTGGCTTGTATCATGCGAGCGCTTACAGGTAACGTACTTATAATATAGCATGTTGAAATTTATCAGTCAATGGGGGGAAGTAGTTTATTTTCTTCTCGAAAAGGCACATTTTTCCATGCAAAGACCCCTAAATGAATACACTAGTTTTATTGAAAATGACAGCTTTTTGGTAGCACAAATAAACATACTACTCCTTACGGTAAATCAAGCTATTCAGTTAAATAATTCAAAGCTGCAATGCTGCAGGAGAACAACTTATTATAACCAAAACTTATATAAAAAGTTTCCCGTGCATGATTTGGCTCTTAGAAGAAGAGTAGAAATCAATTTTCGTTCGGAAATAAAAGGGACCGTCTATAGTTCTTCAGCCAAATCAGATGCAAAGTCAAAAATGGAAGGTTTTGCAGTGTAAATTGCTTGGAGAAATGTGTTATGATTAGACATGAATAATCTTCTTTTTGTGTTGATAAATCTTATCAAGTTAAGGTGGCATTTCTTTTTATTTATCAATAAATTACATACATCTTGGTTAAATAGGCTAAAAAAGGTACCGAAAAGTCCATTTTTGACAAGGCTTTTCAGTACCTAAATAATTGTTGGAAGTCAATCTCTTTTTTCGGGTAAACTAAAAAGATTGTAAGCTCCCAGACTGTTAATTACATTAATAAATAACGCTATTTCAATCTTTATAAACATTGAAAAGGATATTATCCAGACTTTTTGAAAGCGTTATCAAAAAATGGTTATGAATTGACTCTCCCTTTATTATACAGATGCCTTCTGATCTTCCAAATACTGTACAATCTCTTCCTCCTCTTGTTCAATATCCTTGCCTACAGGGTCCCATTTGATAATTAATGAAGTGATTAAACCAACTATTGGTGCAAATGTTAAAATGAGCATTGTTCCTGCAAGCCCGACTGCATTAAGAATGATAGGAAAAGCAAAAGTACCAATCATCCCCCCGACTCGACTTGATGCCTCAACGAATCCCGTACCATACCCCCGCAGGATGGTTGGATATGATAGCGTTCCTATGGTTTTTCCTTGTGGTCCAGGGCCGGCTGAGTGTCCAAAGATGAACAAACTAATTAAGGCAACTGTTAGCCACATAGAAATTCCATTACCGTATACTATTCCGATCAAGACCATTGATAATAAGACAATCAAATAACCAAAAATTGCAATTTTACGTGTGCCATACTTAATTGTTAATTGAGCTCCAACAAACGCCCCGATAATTCCAGCCACATTAATTAGGGCTGTCCCGGTAAGACTTTCCAATTTTCCTTCACCTACCACAAACACTGCGATAAGTGGGATGTATAAACCAACAGCGTAGTATTCCATACCTTGCGTTGCTGCTATAACACTTGCTAATATTGTTCGCGGTCTGTACTTTTTGTTAAAAATGACTTTTAGCAGCGACTTCTCAATTTCTTTATTTCGTTTTTCTTGCACTAAACCTGGTTGCTGTTCTAATTTCACAGAAACATTATAGGTATTTTCTAAAACTTTTGCCGCTTCTTTTAATGATAAATTTTTTGCCGCCCACATTGGGCTTTCACCTAAAAAGATCAGTCGCAAAACCAAAACAATCACAGCAATTACGGCGCCAAACCCTACGGACCATCTCCATAGTGAATCTCCAGTATTTAAGGCATATAACCCCATCACTATTAAAGTCGAGGACACAGTAGCGATGTACCAAAACACTTGCCAGTAGTTAACATTTCTTCCTCTTGTTTTGGAATTACTAAACTCAGCAATAAAGCTTAATGCTATAGGCATGTCAAGTCCAATTCCGAGACCCATCAAGAATCTAAACACAAATAGCCATTCCGGGTTTGGAGCTAAAGCGGCGCCGGCAGCACTTAATGCGAGTAATATTAAATCAATCAAAAACATTAATTTTCGTCCAAATCGGTCTGTGAATACGCCCCCTATCAGAGCACCAATCAATGCACCGATAGGCATTATAGTCATAATAGATGATAATGCAAAAGGCGAGAGGTTAAATTCACTGGTCAATTGGTCAGTTGCAGTACCTAATATGGTTAAATCATAAGCATCAAGGAAGATACCTCCTAATGCAATAAGGATAAGGAGTAACGTTCGTTTTTTAGTCGGATTCTGATCAACAAATCGAATAATATCATCCTTTGATTTAACAATTAATTCATTTTGCATAATAACCCTCCTTCATATAGTATGTTTGAACCTAATTTTTTAGGTTCTTATAGATTTACGGTAACCGTTATAAACACTAGATTGTGGAGGCGGCAAACAGAGCCCCAGTGCATGACCCTGTTTGTACCCGCTATTATGCCAAGAAGTTAACGGAACCGAAGTAGTTTTCTGGAAAACAGTTTTTACGTTTACAACTCGTATACAAATTCAATTGATCTTTTACCTGCCGAAGACCTTAATAACCTACGTTTCACAATTCGTCTAAATCAATCCGATAATAATTAACAAATTCTTCGTCCAATTCAAATCCAAAACCCGGCTTGTCAGGTACAGCTATTTTCCCCTTATTTACGACAAAAGGTTTTGTAAAAAGTTTTTCCCTCAGGGGATTTGGATTGGCATCTAGCTCGAGTATCATACCATCAGGGACGCTGGCCATAAAATGAAGACTTGCTGCAAAGCAAACGGCCCCACTTAAAAAATGAGGTGCATATGGAACTTCCCAGCTATGGGCCATTTCAGCAACTATCCTAGACTCAGTAATTCCACCATTTTTGCTAAGATCTGGTTGAATTACATCAATTGCACCTGCATTTAATGCTTGAAGCGCATGTTTTCTTCCGTAAAAATTTTCACCAGCAGCAATACATAGTCCTGTAGCATCTCGAACTATTTTTAATCCTTCTAAATCGTCACATCGCACCGGTTCTTCAACCCAGCTTAGTTGAAATTGGTTTAACTGATTTAAGTGTTCAATTGCTGTACGTCGATCCCACCCTTGATTGGCATCAATCATTAATTGATCTTCTATATCTAAAATCTCTCTCATTTTTTTCACATGAGCTAAGTCCTTATCAAGACCAGTTCCTACCTTTAGTTTAAATCGCTTAATACCCATCTCTTTATGTTTTTCAACTAAAGTTTCGAATCCTGTGGGGCCTAAACCGCTTGCATAGACCTCAATTTCGCTTACATTTCCTCCTCCCAATAATTTATAAACAGGCTTATGACAGTGCTTTCCAAGCAAATCCCACAATGCAAGGTCAATGCCGCTTATACTCTGATAAATTGGACCTGTTGCACCCCATTGCAAACCTAGAATCTCACAAGAACTAAACAGCTTGTTATTAATGTTTCTAATATTTCGCGGGTCTTCTCCGATTAAAAGCGGTTTCATTCCATAGTTTAGCGTTGCTATTTTTTCATAAATGCCCCATGACGGAAAGTTATTCCACACTTCTCCGATTCCAAATTCCCCAGTATCAGTGTGGACTTTTACATATATACCTGTTCGTGTGTTCATACTACCAAAGGAAGTTACTACCGGATTCTGAAGCGGTAGTGTTAAAACGATAGGTTCAATATCTATAATCTTCATATACTTTCACTCTCATTAAAATAATTTGTAAGCCGCTGCGCAATCTTCATTTCCATATCCTAAATCCTGAGCCTTTTTGTAGTAATCTTTTGCTAACGAACTAAATGGCGTGATCTGCTCGATACTTTCTGCCATTTTTACACCCAAAGCGATATCCTTCAAGGTTAGATTTACTGAAAACTTTGAAGTGTAATCTTCATTTAAAAACATTGGCCCACGTAATGTAAGTTGATAAGAATCAGCGCCAGTTCTTGATAATAGTTTCTGAAAAAGCTCCGGGTCGATTCCAATCTTATCTGCTAAACGAACCCCCTCAGCTAGTACCAGTGTGTTTGTCATTCCAATCATATTACTAATTAACTTAAAAGCAGTTGCTTGCTCTACATCACCAAGATGATTTACCGAAGTACTAATTGAAGTTAGAAAGTCCTTATACTCCGAAAAAACTTTCTCCTTACCTCCAACAAAAAACGCCGCTTCCCCTTCTTCTGCTTGTGAAGGACCTTTACCTAAAGGGCATGCCAAGAACTTCACATTTTTCGCTTCGCTTGCAGTGGATAATTCACGAGCTGTTTTAGGATCGACTGTACTTACATCTATAATTAATGAATTTTCTTGCATGTCATCCAGAATTTTATCTTTTTCAATCAACAAGTCCTTTAAATGCTGGGGCAAAGGTAAACTTGTAAATAACACATCTGCTTGTTCAGCAACTTCATGTGCTGATGCGGCAGCCTTTCCTCCGATATTCACGGTATTTTCTATGGCTTTCTCGCTAATATCATAAACGATTACATCATAGCTACTACGAATGATATTTCGAGCAAGGGATCCGCCCATTGCGCCTAGTCCAATAAAACCAATTTTCATGATTCTTCTCCTCCTCCTGTAATAGCTTACAATAGTTCATTTACTAGTATGCTTTCAAAACTTCAATGCCATCTTAAACCGAGTTATCACCTCGCTTAAGGTTAAATAAATTTTAATTGACTAATTGTTATAACAATATAACTATATGAAATATAAAACATTTTATAACCTAAGTCAATATTAAAAATTAGATTTCTTGGGAATTTTATTATAATTTAATAATATTATATATACGTGATTTTTGATTAGCGCGTTGACATTTTAAAGATCACACCTGAACTTCACTATATATTTTGTTTATCTGATATATCAAGCGCTGTAAGCATATCAAAATTGCTAACCCATCTAATTTTAAAGATATTATTCTCGTCCAAAACTATTCTTAAAATACAACGAAGGTGAATTTTCAATATTTTCTTTGACAACAAGTAGAAGAGTGGTTATCATTAAATAAAAGTTATAACTATAAAACATTTAAGAAGGGATGTTGGAAATGAAAGGTTATCTGTTTATAAATGGAAAATGGGAAGATTCAGTTGAAGGCAAAAGAGAAAATATACAAAATCCTGCAACAGGAGAAATTGTAGGAACTGTACCTGCTTCTACACGAGAAGATGCAGCAAGAGCAATTAATGCAGCGGATGAATCTTTTAAAGAATGGTCAAGCAAAACCGCGGAAGAACGTGCTAATTATTTGTATACTGCTTATGAAAAGTTGATGGACCGGGCAGATGAAGTCGCCACGCTTCTTACAAAAGAACAAGGAAAACCGTTCTTTGAAGCAAAAGGTGAAGTACTACAGACCGCAAAGTTTTTACAATGGTACAGTGAAGAAGCTAAACGGATTTACGGGGAAACAATACCTGCTTCATCACCCTCCAAGCGGTTAAAAGTCATCCGTCAACCTGTAGGTGTTGTTGCAGCTATAACACCATGGAACTTTCCATCATCCATGGTCACTCGAAAAATAGCCCCAGCATTAGCCGCAGGCTGTACTGTTGTCTTGAAGCCTGCAGAATCGACACCTCTTACAGCAATTATTTTATTTGAAGTCTTTGAAGAAGCAGGGTTTCCAGCTGGTGTCGTCAACCTTATTACCGGAGATGGACCTGTATTAGGAGAGGAATTCTTGACGAATAGTAAAGTAAAAAAAATTACTTTTACTGGATCTACGGAAGTGGGAAAACATTTGATTAGAGGTTCCGCAGACCAGATTAAAAAGGTTTCGCTGGAATTAGGAGGACATGCACCTTTTATTATTTTTGACGATGCAGATTTAGATCAAGCTGTCGAAGCATGTGTGGCCAGTAAATTCAGAAATGCTGGCCAAACATGCATAAGTGCAAACCGAATCTATGTGCAAGATACAATTATAGATACGTTTACAAGGAAATTCATTGACCGTGTGCAATCCATGAAAATCGGAAATGGTTTTGATTCGGATGTTGAAATTGGTCCACTTATTGATAAAAATGCATTGGAAAAAGTTCAAGGCCAAGTTCAAGATGCTACTGCCAAAGGAGCGGAAGTTTTACTCGGCGGGGAAACATGGAAACGAGAGGAATTGAACGGTATATTTTACAAACCTACAATCATTGGAAAGATAGACCAGTCTATGAGGATCTACTCAGAGGAAACGTTTGGTCCTGTGGCTCCAATTATTCCTTTCACATCAGAAGACGAAGTAATTGATGAAGCGAACAATGTACAATATGGATTATCGGCTTATGTTTTCACAACAGATTTGGGAAGGTCTGAAAGGGTGCCAGAAAAACTAGAGTATGGGATTGTTGGCGTTAACGATCCATTACCAGGCACACCTCAAGCGCCTTTTGGTGGCTGGAAAGAAAGTGGAATAGGTAGAGAAGGTGGCCACTATGGTCTGGATCCATTTTTAGAAATCAAGTACATCTCTACTATACTAAACGATTAATCTGTTATAATAAAATTTAAGTTTGCATCCTTGTTTGTAGCGGATGAAGATTAATAGACAAGGATGCAAGAAATAGAAGAGAATGAATTTTCGGGGTGATTATGATAAAAACATCATTAGAAGACCAATTGAATCATAATAGTCCGATCCCACTTCACCACCAATTATCGGAAATTATTCGACGTAGAATGTTGAATGGGGAACTGACTGATGAAGATGGGAAATTACCAACTGAAATGGAACTTACCAAACAGTTTAATGTAAGTCGCATTACTGTAAGGACTGCATTGAAAACCTTATTAAATGAAGGGATGTTGTTGCGCAAACGAGGACGGGGAACCTTCCTTAAAACCAACAGCGCTGAAAACTGGAATGGAAAATTAATGGGGTTTTCCGAAGCAATCAAGTCCGCAGGTTTCAATCCTGGCGCAAAGGTTGTTCAAAGCGGGTTAACAAATATATTTCCGGATAAAGTAAAAGAGAATTTTGCATCAGAAGAGTTATGGGAATTAAAAAGAATTCGATTTGCTGATGGAGAGCCTATTGCAATTGAACAAAGTTTTTTTTCCAAGAAAATTGGTGAGGAATTTGAGAAACATGGGGATTTGGATCATCTTGTTACTTATCAATTTATAGAACAAAGACTTAAAATCAAAATACACAAAGGAAAACAATTAATCAGCGCCGTCAATGCGGATCTTGAAGAATCAGAGGTTTTAAATATTAATAAAGGCCAGGCGTTGCTATATATGGAACGATTAGCTGTTTCCTCTGAGAATGAACCCATTGAGTTTCTAAAATCTGTGTATCGTCCTGATTATTTTCAGTATATTGTTCAATTGAATAGAAACTGAGAAGGATTAGATGTTTTAAGGGGGTTGTCAGGTAAAGTGTGTAAGTTGCAATTTACTCTAGATATTTTTAAACCCTATCTTTTAAGTGGTCATCTAGTAGAAACTGGTTCATGACCATTGCCCAATTTTGATATGACCGTCGTCCCACTTGGATTCCAATTCTTGAATACGCAAATATAAAATTTTCAACAGGGCATTCCCATTGGGGGAAAGCCCCTTTTTTGGTGACTTTTCTAAAGCTGGAATGAATACTTTCAACCGCATTGGTGGTACATAACTTTACGGATTGCACTTCCAAAGTCAAAAAGTTATTCTATGTGTTGGAAAGTTCCTCGTCCAAACATCAATGGCACCTGGGTAGGTAGATCCACTGTTGTTTACGATTCAAATGCGCTTAAACAGGCCTTGAGGCTTGGAGCGTCATACACCTTCTTTAGGGCTTTGGTGAATGGCTTGTAGACTTTACTTGGTACATATTTGATGGAATTAGGATTAGATGGACCATGCATCGCTGCACAACCACATTTGGAAATATAGCCCACGCTCCTTCTTCCAGGCCACATACGCCATCCATTGATATAAAGAAGATGTCTTCTACGCCTCTGGCTTTAATTTCATCAAAGATTTGCTGTTTTAGCCATACCAAAAAGACCGTAAATTGACGGTTATGCCTGACCAGAAGTAGACTGATAGTTTGCCTGATTACGGCCAACTAAATGTACCACCTGTGACATTTTATTTACCAACGAATGATAAGAAATGCACCACTGAATGACAACTTTTTTACCAGTCTTATGGAATGAAGCCTGAGCCACAGCGAAGCGGCTTTCCATTGACTGTAACGCCCGATTCTTTGCAGACGCTGGAAGGGGGGGCACCAGCGAATGCTTAGAATCGGCTTGTCCGTGTTATCATGTTTGAGCAGGTGTGCCTTAGGCATTATTTCTGCCACACCTGCGATAGTTCCACAACACGGACAAAAGTTAAAGTCAATGGTGGCGGACTACTGAATTCGCACTGCTTCGGGCAAAGCAGAGTGACCCTTTTCCTGTAGTAGGTTGGCATCACTCGGTAAATTGTTTGTCAAACACTGGTACAAAGAATGGCAGAGGTGGTAAAAAACGCTGGCAGTAATCTATGCCGAAAATAAACTTTTGGAAAGGAAAAGACGCCCCCATTAACGTGTAACTGCAAGTTTCACTGGAGACGTCCTCGATACACAAGACATGCTCATTATTATCAGACAATGGGGGAATTGTGATTTCAGGAATGCGGTGGATGGGCTAAAGTATCTAGTGACCCACTTTCACCGTTACACCACCCCAGGACGTATACTCACAAACACGAAGTAAAAGAAAGAGGCAATAGGAAACATACAGATATGATGAATACTGACGATCTCTTTTAATATCAATTACCCCTCGTAGATATTAGTTTTTTCTTCTTCAGATAACTATATATCTTATATTTTCTAGGAATAAACATTTCAAACAGTCTATTTTTTTAAGCAAAAGTACTCAACAGATCATTCACACTCCATTATATTTTATTGTAAAACTAGTTATTTCAACTCTTTTAACTAGTTAGAAGTCTATTTACAATTGAAAGTAACCTAGTTCGAAAGGGGGTTATGACACTCTTTTCACCTTAGATAGCTCATCAAGAGAAATCTAATATGAAGGAGATGCAAAAATAATGAAGAAAGTCATGTTCAGTTTGGTCATTCTAGTACTCTTTTCAACCGTATTTCTATCGAATGAAAATGTTGCGTCAGCCAAGAAGCAGGATCAACCTTTATTAAACCCGAATCGATTATTGAACGTTGCCCACCGTGGGGCATCTGGCCATGCCCCAGAGCATACACTCGCGTCCTATGAATTGGGTGAGAATATGAAAGGTGATTATATTGAAATTGATCTGCAAATGACGAAAGACGGTACATTAATTGCCATGCACGATGAAAAAGTGGATCGTACAACCGATGGGACTGGCTATGTCAAAGATTTCACGCTGGAAGAAATCAAACAGCTTGATGCGGGATCATGGTTCAATGAAAAATATCCGGATAAAGCTAAACCAGAATATGAAGGTCTACAAGTTCCAACTTTAGAGGAGATCATCCAAACATTTGGAAGAGGATCCCGGTACTATATTGAAACAAAATCTCCAAACGTTTACCCTGGTATGGAGGAAGAACTGTTAAAGATTCTAAATAAATATAAGTTAATCGGACCGAATGCGCCATCGAGTAAAGTACTGATTCAGTCCTTTAGTCCAGACAGTCTAGAAATTGTACACGATATGAACCCGAATGTTCCGCTTATCCAATTAATCTCTTATTCTAAACCAGCAACTATCACCGATGAAGAATTAAATGAAATAGAAGAATACGCAGTAGGAGTTGGTGCGAGTTATACCAAAATTGACCGTAATTATGTTGAAAAAGTCCGTGAGCATAACCTGCTAATGCATCCATATACGGTAAATACTAGGAAGGACATGGAAAAGGTCTTAAATTGGGGCGCAACCGGAATGTTTACTAACTACCCGGATGTGTTGAATGAGGTTTTAAGAGGAAGGTAATGTAAGAGAACAGAGCAAAAACGAATACTTTCACTGTATCCGTTTGGGGAGCTTGGATTAACGTCTTAGCTCCCACGGTTACGTTGGATTTCAATAGCAAAATTGCAGAGTCAATCGATAACTATGATTTTTGCTATGAATTAAACAATGAAAAAATAGATTGCCATAGCGAGACAATAGGCAAGCCTGCACGTTTAAAGTACGTAACGGTTGAAAGCTAAATTAACATAGAATTAAAATTATCGCTATTGCCCGCATAAAATCAGTAACAGGACTTAATTAAACTGGTTAGAAGCAGGAGCAGTGGCTATTCTTTCGGAAACCCCAAACTATGGGATCTTGACTTTTAAATTTAAAATATCCTTTATACTATTAAGAGTGAAATTTGGCTTATATGATGACTCTTTTAGCGCAACTTCATCCGTTACCCCAGTAAGTACTAAAATGGTATTCAAACCATAATCAATACCCATTTTTATATCAGTTTCCAATCTGTCACCAACCATAAAGCATCTTTCAGACGGAATCATTAGTATATTATCTACTATAAATTTGGCTGCTAATAGAGAAGGTTTACCAAGTACTATGTCTACTTTTTCACCAGTAGCACCCTCAATAGCACCTATGATAGCACCACAATCCGGTACTTGCCCATCTTCCAATGGACAAGTACGATCAGGATTGGTAGCTATTATACGTGCTCCTTTTTTCCAAGCCTGAAAAGCCTGATTCAATTTATCATAAGTGAACTTTCTATCCCAACCTAATACAACATATTTAACTTCATCCGGATTATCAGAAACTTTAATATTGAACGAAGTAATTTCATTTACTAAAGGATCTTCACCAATAATCATAACTTTTTCATTACAATTTAAATTTTCAGTTAAATATTTTGCTACCAGTAAATTAGAATTAATCACGTTTTCTTTTTGGGCTTCAATACCAAGAGTATTTAACTTTTGTACATAGGAGGCAGTAGTTTGGATAGATTTATTCGTAAAAAAGACTATTTTGTCCCCACGTTCTTTAAGGGTCCTAATTGTTTCAACTGCTCCATTTATCACTTTATCATCAAGATATACTGTTCCGTCTAAATCAAAAATATAACCTTGTTGCATACCTTAACTCACCTCATGTTACCCTATTTAGAATCTTTGTTTGTAAGTTTCTCTGCGATAGCTTGAAATATTACTACTATGACTACAAGAATAATTGACATAGCGGCAGCTGAGTAATACTCCGCTCTCATTACGTTTTGAAAAATGGCTAAACTCATTGGCGCCCAATCCGCTGGGGCCATTAAAATTGATATACTAGTTTCCTTAATAACCGTCACAAATACTAGTATTGATCCCGCTGCTATCCCCGGTAGCATTAAAGGACCGACTACCGTTATTAAAGCTGTAAAAGTCGAAGCACCTAAATTAACTGCTGCTTCTTCAATATCCGCCTTTATAGATTTCATAGTACTCATCGTAGACCTAACCATATATGGCATCCTACGAATCGCATAAGCAACTATTAATATAAACGCTGTACCTGTAAGTTGTAATGGCATTGTATTAAAGGTTTGAATTAATGCTATACCAATAGCAATCCCAGGAACAATAAGTGGTACCGTGGTTATAAAATCCAGCGTTGTTGAGTTTTGCCTCACAACAAAATAAGCCACCGCCGATGCAACTATAACACTAATTATTAAAGCTCCTACAGCCAAGACTATACTATTCTGAATATTACCAAGTGAAGAAGTAAAAATAGTTTTGTAATGTTCTAAAGTATAACCATTAGGCAAAGGATCCTTTCCCCATGTTGTTGCTATTGATTGCATAAAAACAGTAAGTACAGACAGTAAAGGTACAATTACTACCACAGCAGAAAATAAAAATAATGGAACTGTAAGCAGTTTGTTGTTGTTTAATTTAATCATCTTAGGCTTTCCGGACACAGATCCGTAATTCATCCCTTTTGTGAAGTGATTTTGTAGCCAATAGGCAATTCCCGCTATGGCAATCATAACAACAGTGAGAATTGCAGCACCACCCCAATTGAAAAAGCCTGAAATTTCCCGATATGCTTCGACTACAATTAAATTCAAATCGTTAGGCGCTAAAATAATTGGTGTTCCAAAGTCGGAAAAACTAACAGCAAAAATAACGAGCGCTGTTGATAAAACACCGGGAATGACCAGTGGAAATGTAACTGTTGAAAAGGTTAACCAGCTTTTTGCTCCCATATTTCTTGAAGCTTCTTCCAGAGATACATCACTTATTTTAAATGCGGCTACCAATGGCCAAAGAGCATAAGGGAAGAAGAAAAATATCTGAACTATTGCTATCCCAGTCATTGAATATGGGTCAATTAAAAGTCCATGTCCTCCTAACGCTTGGTAAATATATGTTGCCCATCCAGACCGTCCAAACATTATGATAAATGCATATCCTGAAATAAATGTTGGAACAACTAGAGGTATAGTGCATAAAGCACTTATTGTTTTTTTAAAAGGCATTTTAGTTCTTGCTATTCCATATGCAATTGGAATACAGATAATTAAAACAATTATTGATACCGATACAGATAAATACAAACTATTTTTCAAAGCACTAAAGTAAGTTGTATCTGAAAATATATGTTTAAAATTATCTAATGTAGCATTTTTAAATTGGGTAATTGTTGTTTGTAGTGTATCTAGACTTATTAGCGAACCAAACAAATTAATTGGTTCATCAGTTAGACTCACTAAAAATATTGACAGTAAGGGAATTATTAAAAACAATATAAAGAAGATGTATACTAGTAGTTTAACAATTCCTAATCCCGTCAAATTCCTTTTTAACCAGTTCATATTAGCAGCACCCTTTCTGGGTGTACAACTAATTTAAATTTAGCACCAGGGTTAAATATTTTTTCCCCAGATTCATATACCGTATCAACTAGCAAATTATGTTGTCCTACTTTAATATCATATCTAACAGTAGAACCTAAATAAGTAGCTAATTCTACGACACCCTCAAAATAATTATCGTCACTACTATCCTCACTATCTTTTACTATTATATTTTCTGGCCTAATTACTACCTGTACATCTTCTTGGTTGACTTTCAAACTAGATTTAATTTCATACTTACCCACCTGAATGTAAGTAAAGTTGTTTTCTTTTCTGGTCACCTTTCCTGGTAATATATTTGAAGTACCAACAAAATCAGCAATAAACGGCGATTTAGGGTAACTATATAACTCTGTTGGCGTTCCTATTTGTAATATCTCACCATCTTTCATTACGGCTACACGATCAGCCATGCTCATCGCTTCTTCCTGGTCATGCGTAACAAAAATGGTAGTTATTTTAAGTTCCTGCTGTATTTTTCTAATTGTATTTCTCATTGTATGCCTTAACTTTTGGTCTAAATTAGAAAGAGGTTCATCCATTAACAGGACTTCTGGTTCCATTATTAATGCTCTAGCCAACGCAACCCTTTGTTGTTGTCCTCCAGATAATTCCCCAGTAAGCTTTTTGGCATGATCTTTTAGTTCAACATATTCTAAAATGTTTGATACCTTTTCCTCTATGTGCTTTGGATACTTTAATATCTTACTATTAAGCATTCTTGTATAAGTACCTAGTTTTTTAAACATATTATTGTTTCTTAGTTGTTTTATATTCAAACTATACGCAACGTTATCAAAAACATTCATATGCGGGAACAATGCATAACTTTGAAACACCATACCACAATTTCTCTGGTGTGGGGAAACATTGTTTACAGTTTTTCCACCTATTTTTATTGTTCCAGTGGTTGGTGACTCAAAACCAGCAATACATCTCATCGTCGTAGTTTTCCCACATCCCGAAGGACCTAAGAGGGCAAAAAACTCGCCCTCTTCGATGTCCAGTTCAATATTTTGAAGTACATTAACTCCTGAAAAGTCTTTTGTTAGTTGCTCTACGACAACTGACCCCATACTATCATTCCTTTATTTTATTTTATTCTTCCATTCATCTCTAATACGGTCGTAGTTTTCATTTACCCACTCAATATCTAAATCAATAGCATTCTCTTTAACACTATCTAACGATAAAGATGTCTCAGATTCTACATCAGGATTTATTGGTATATGATACCAAGATGCCAAAATCTCTTGCGCATCTTTACTTAACATAAACTCCATAAACTTTTTTCCACCTTCTGGATTTGGACCATCTTTAACTAGAGTCATAGGATTAACTAATACTGGTGTTTCTTCTGGGACAATAAAATCTATATCTTCTCCATTTGCTTTATGCTCATATGCCATAAAATCAAATCCAATTGCCACTTCAGCTTCTCCCATAGCAGCCCCTTTAGTTGGCCCTGAACCGGAATCTGGTATTGAGTTAGCTTGATCAGTCAATTTTTGAAAGTATTCCCATCCTTCTTCTTCTCCATGTTCCATCATATAACTTAAAACCATAAGTGTTGATGTACCGGATGCAGCAGGATTTGGAAATTGAATTTTACCTTTCCATTTAGGGTCTAACAAATCTTCCCATGTTTTTGGTGCTTCTTCTTCTGAAACTAACTCGGTGTTATATGCAAATCCTAGTACAAATATCTCAGCACCTGTATAGTATCCGTCTTGATGTTTCATTTTAATCCCATTCTCAGTAACCTCCCAATCCTCAGCACTTTCCGGGATATACTGAGTAATTATATCTTTATCAACGGCTGCTTCAAACGGTAGAATACCTCCTCCTCCATACCACACATCGGCTTGAGGGTTTCCTTTTTCCGCAATCATTTGATTAACCAAAACGTTAGTGCCGGCATAGTTAACATTAACTTTTTGTCCGTTAATTTCTTCATACTTTTTCGCTAGTTCTTTTGTCAAATCGGGAGTCTCTGGAGAATATAGTGTGATCGCTTCATCAGATTCTCCATCTCCTCCTGAATCGTCTCCAGCACAAGCTGTAAGTAATAAAACACTAACTAAAAATAATACCGTCAATATCATGTATACCTTTTTTCTCGCCATCTTAATTTCTCCCTTCTTTATGATTAATAACTAATAGACTAAAAAAAGAGAAGAATCAACTCAGATAAACCTTTCCAAAATAAAAAGGGCATTATCCAACTCTATCTTCTCCCACGTCTCTTAGAGTTATTTAATTATCTATTATAATAGCAAACGCTTTCAGTTTTGTAAACCAAATTTCTCATTTTTTATTCTAAATGGAAAATTAGTTAAGATACTTCGTCAGTTGCCTTTACAGGAATTGGCGTAAAATACTTGTTTCACATTGCTGTACATTGAAACGCTAAATCAAAACCGGACTGTGGATAATCTCCTTACACCTGACTAACTTTAAGGAGATATCTAAACATCTACCCACAGATATATACGATTGATATGGTATCTGTAAAATTTAAAAAACATCAAAACCATGTTATAATAATATTCCAAATTGATTTTTGAGAGGAGTGGTATTTTCCTATATCCTACTAATATAGAAGTCCAAAAAGACGCTGCAAAAAATTAAATTTATCCTTTTCCATCTTCCCTTTTGGAAACGATTGCAGTCTTGTCTATTTTGTCAATAGTAAAGTTATACCTCCAATAACGCTCGTCCTTAGCTACATTTCAAATACAGCTATGTTAAGGGACAAAGGAAAAGAATGTTAGTAATTCATTGAACAGTCATTTGGTTTTCAAAGAGTAATGAAGCATTTCCCAAGGGGCCATCCCTTGTTTTTCAACTATTTATATGTTACGAGGGAGGATTTATTATGGGTAGAATCACAGATATGGTTCAATCACAAGTAATTGCATCAGTGAAAAACGAAAATGATATAGAAAAAGCGATTAAATCGGGTTCAAATATAGCTTTCCTTCTAACCGGCAACCTAATGAATACCAAAGAATACATTAATCGATTAAAAGATGCCGGGAAAATAATATTCCTGCACATTGACTTTATTGATGGTTTAGCTAACACACCGAGTGCCATCAACTACATAGCACAAAAATGGAAGCCGGACGGAATTATTACAACGAAAAGTGGTCTTATAAAATATGCAAATGAGGCAGGTCTGATTACCATTCAGCGTATTTTTCTAATTGATCATAGCGGGCTGAACAAAGGAATTGAAATTGCCCATAAATGTAAACCACGTGCAATCGAAGTACTTCCAGGAATAATGCCAACGATTATTGACGACCTAACTAAAAAAACACACCTACCAATTATTGCTGGTGGATTGATAAGTAACAAAAACGAAATACTCGAGGGCTTAATCGCCGGTGCACTGGCAATTTCGACAGGTAACCCCGCGCTTTGGAATCTTGATTTATAGTCGGGAGTGAATATAGAATCCGATTTGGTAAACTGCAAAAAGTGACTTTTAGCCATCGCTTCAATGTCTTCTTTTGGTTTCCCGAAAAGGCGGGATACTAATTGTAATACACTGATTCTATAATATAAGTCTTCGCTAAAGGTTTTGTTTTAAATTGCTGTAAATAAGTTATTATTAACTTGAGCGATGCCATTATTTGAACCAATGATATAGAAGAAGTTGTATTGCGCGCAAAGAACTCTTATTCATTCTGCTGTAAATGTTTAATTCTTTTTTACTTCTTGCACATCGATCACTAATAGGCTTTGGACCCCTTTATCCGAAATATATACAGGGGATATATTTGTTGCAAACGTTGTATCTTTCACCTTCTAATCAATCGCTTTTATTCATACTAGCTACCGTTTTAAAAAGTGCCGATTGTTCCATTTCATTCTCGATAAATTTCAAGAGGTTTAATTGTATTATAAAGGGGGCTTCTGAATGGTAGCCTCTTCAATCCCCCATTCATCGAATAAATTAAATCAACCGCTTCACAAATTACTTTTAAAATATAACCACTCGGTATTTTATAAATCATTAATTCTGCCCATAATATGCATATCTACCATGTTTTCTTAAATAATGTTTGTCAAGCAACTGCTGATCTATTGTAGAAATATTTGCATTGAGTGTTAATGTGTTATATGCCATTTTACAAGTTTCCTCTAAAACAACTGCATTCTCAAGGGCTTCACCTGCATTTACCCCCCATACAAATGGTCCATGGCTATGTACCAATGCAGAAGGCACTATATTGGGGTCTATATCACGTTCTTTAAATGTTTCTACTATTACGTTCCCGGTTTCTAATTCATAATCCCGGTTAATTTCCTCTGCCGTTAAATTTCTAGTACATGGAACAGATCCATAAAAGGTATCCGCATGAGTAGTTCCTAGTGGGGGAAGATCCATTGTTGCCTGAGACCAGATAGTTGCCCATGTGGAATGCGTATGAACGACTCCACCGATATCTTTAAAGTTTTTGTACAATATAAGATGTGTTTTTGTGTCTGAAGATGGTTTTAGATCCCCTTCCACAATGTTGCCATTCAGATCAACAACTACTAAACTATCAATGGTTAACTTGTCATATTCAACTCCACTTGGCTTAATTACGACCAAACCGGATACTCGATCAATTCCACTTACATTTCCCCAGGTAAATGTAACTAAACCGTAGTTCGGTAAACCAAGGTTAGCTTCCAGCACTTCCTTTTTTAGTTTTTCTAACACTGTAACCGACTCCTTTTTGAATGTTTAGCGATTACTTATCATCGAACGACACAAGAACTTTATTACATATTAATGTTCTTTCAGCCATTCCTTTTAGATATTCACCAACTTTATCAACCTCAATTTTATGTGAAATCATTGGTTTGAATTTTATCTCCCCTTTCGTCATAAAATCTAAAGTTGCTTGCCATGCCAAACCAGGATATGGTGGCGTATAAGAATTCCATGATCCTTTAATCGTTAATTCCCCACGCATGATATGCTCCATCGTCTTTTCTTTTAAGTTTAGACCTTTATGTGTAATGCCCAAAAAGACTACTCGCCCCTTTTTCTTGGCGGCTAGGATAGCTTGCTGCTGGGTAATGACGCTCCCCGCAGTTTCCGCAACGACCGCAGCTCCACCCCCAGTAATTTCTTTAATTTTTTGAACCGCATCCTCTTTTTTAGAATTAATTGTAATGTCAACACCAAGCGCTTTTGCTAATTCAAGCTTCTCGTCAATAATATCGACAGCAATTACTGTAGACGCGCCAAAAACTTTGGCCCATTGAAGTGTCAATTGACCAATTGGACCACATCCCATGACAACTACTGTTTCACCCGGTTGTATATTTACTTTTTGCAAGCCATGGTAGCCAATTGTTGCAGGTTCAACTCCGGCAGCTGTTTCGAATTCCAAATTATCATCTATTGGCAATATATGATTTTTCGGAGCTTTAACATACTCGGCGAAAGCACCATTACTACCTGTACCAATAATGTTATAATTATCACATAATCCATAGTCTCCTGCTTTACAATGCTGACATTCACTGCATGGTATAAGAGGAGCAACTACAACACGGCTCCCTGGCTTAAAGTTATCTACATTTCCTCCTACTTCGGCCACTACTCCGGTAAACTCATGACCAAGGATAAGTGGATACTTTCGCGCTCCGCTTATCATAGAACGTGGTACATCCGAGCCGCAAATCCCGCAATATTTAACTTTAATTAATACTTCTTCATCATTTATTTGAGGTATCCCAACTGTTTCCGTACGAAAATCACCTAATCCATGTAAAACTGCTGCCTTCATTTTTCCTTCCATCCTATGTCCTCCCAAAATATCATTAAAAATTTTTAGCGCTGCACTAGAATAGCGTAGATTCTGGCAATGCAATGGAATTATCAAGCAAGATTCCACCGGTATAAAAAAATAAAATTAATCTCCATTTTCTCTACTACCTTCCCATTACCAGTTGTAATAAAAATGGGCAAACATAATGCATAGAATAGTTAAACAACTACAAGTTAACCACTAGTTATTCAATGTTCATTTTTCAATTATCTCCAAATACTGCACGGAAGTCTTTTACTCTTTAATTTCTACAAATGTTCCTCACCTGAATGTTGCATGTCTTACCCGAAATAATATGACTTAACTGATACTGATTCACCATCCTCCTTTCAGATCAGATGGGCCTCATTACCATCTGTTTGCTTTGCTAATTGAATAGCACGTAATTGTTTCATTACATCATTTTCACCTTTCCCGAAGTAGTCGTATAGTAAGGAATATTCTGCGTATATTTTTCCATATACGTTTACATTTTGAAGTATCGGTTTTACAACGGTATTTTTCATTGATGCCATTACTTTTGCCGCTTCAACGATCGAACTATAACCTCCATTTTCTTTGCCAGCTGCAACTGCACCAAACATTGCAGCCCCCAAAGCAGAGATGTGTTTAGAATCAGCTATCTTTATTACTCTATTTGTCACATCAGCATATATTTGCATTAACAACCCATTATTATGTGTTAAACCACCGCAAACGTAGAGTTCTTTCACCTCTAAGCCGCTATTGGAGAACTCATCCAAGATCCTGCGAGTACCGAATGCAGTAGACTCCAGTAACGTACGATAAATCTCCTCGGGTTTCGTTTGCAGATTTATTCCTAACAAGAGACCACTCACATCAGCATCAACAAGAATGGAGCGATTTCCGTTCCACCAATCTAATGCTATTAGCCCAGATTCTCCCGGCTTATATTCAGCTGCTTTTTCCTCTAATAATTGGTGTATACTTATTCCTTTCAGCTTAGCCTCGTCATATATGTATGCTGGAACGGCTCTGTTAATATACCAAGCAAAAATATCTCCAACTGCAGGTTGACCTGCTTCATATCCGTAATAACCGGGTATAATGCCGTCTTCAACTACACCGCATATCCCCTTTACTTGTTTTTCTTCGGTACTAAGAAGCAAATGACAAATAGAAGTACCCATTGTCATTACTAATTTACCTGGCTCGGTTACCCCTATTCCAGGAACTGATACATGTGCGTCTACATTTCCAACAGCAACAGCTAAACCTTCCGTTAATCCTGTTAACATTGCCATCTCTTTTGTTAAAACCCCAGCCCTTGTACCCGGAGGATAGATCTCTCCACGGAGTTTCGTACAAGTTACATCTTCTAATTGTTCATCGAGCGATTTAAAAAATTGTTTGCTAGGATATCCCCCTCTTTTAGCCCACAATGACTTATAACCCGCAGCACAACTATTCCGGACAAAATTATTTGTTAATTTATATATAATCCAGTCGGAGGCCTCTACAAAAAGATCCGTTTTCTTATATAAATTAGGTGCTTCTTTTAATATTTGCCACAACTTGGGAATCATCCACTCGGAAGAAATCTTACCGCCATATCTATTCAACAAATTTTTATCCATTTGTTTCGTAATTTCATTTAATTGATTTGCTTCCTTATGGGCGGCATGGTGTTTCCATAGTTTTACCCAGCTATGCGGGTTATCTTTAAATTCAGGATTTATACACAATGGCTCCCCATTTTGATCAATCGGCAGCATGGTACAAGAAGTAAAAGTGATACCTAATCCTATTATGTCAGAAGAAGGAATTCCTGCATTTTGTATTACTTTAGGGATCGAATTTTTCACAACAGTTAGGTAATCCAGTGGATGCTGAAGTGCCCAACCGCTACTTAATTTTATCCCGCTTTCAGGCAATTCCTGATCAATAACACCATGTTTGTATCGTGTTACATGTGAAGCAATTTCTAAACCGCTATCAACTGACACCAGGACAGCCCGACCTGATTCAGTTCCAAAGTCAATACCAACAACATATTTGCCTGCCATTATATACCTCCTTTGGAATGGAAAATTCCATTATAGTGCGTGTTCAAAAAGGATGATAAAAAGGACCGAGAAGTTCGAGGCGGCGTAATTTCGAGCAGCAGAATGTATGCAAATAGATACATGAGCACAAGTAAATGCTTCCCTGAATCCGCATCGCACGCCGAAAAAGTGGTTTTCTTTTCCGAGCAGCGGAGAAACAAGCCAACGAGCTTTCACAGGATGTGATGACTTCCGCGTTGTCCACAGGACGTAAACGGTTTTAGCGGAAGCTCCCCTATCGATGTGTCATTTTTATCGACTTTTTGAACATCCTCTTATAAGAATCTCAAAATGAATCATTTCTTTTAAAGCCTAAGGTTCAAAAAGATTACCAGCACCTAGGTAGAATCGCCATTCAGACTAAAACCTGTTTTTTTTCGATTCGTTCTCCTGTATCTTTATCAAATATATGAATTCTTTCCGAGTTAAATAACAAATTAATTTTATCTCCGGCATTATACTGCAAAGGGTCATCAGATACTACACTTAACATGCTATCATTTTCAAGCTTTATATGGATCCTGCACTCCTCACCTAAATTCTCAAACACGGATATTGTTACCTTAGTGGTATAATTATCATCATTCATTACCACTTTTATATCGGTAGGGCGTATTCCAAAACGATATTGTTCCCCTTCATTAACAAATTTCAAATAGAATTCAGGTACTTTAAATTTAATTTTGGAGTCCTTTGTTTTGAAATGTAACTCGCCATTTTCAATAATTGTCAATACATCAAATAGATTCATAGGCGGTTCACCTATAAACCCTGCAACAAATTCATTTACCGGATTGTTAAAAACCTCCAACGGTGTTCCAAATTGCTGAAGAACTCCATTGTCAATGATTGCAATTCGGTCAGCCATTGCCATTGCCTCAAGTTGGTCGTGAGTCACAATAATAGTAGTACAGTTAATTTTATAATGGAGGTGTTTAATTTCCGTTCTCATTTTTAGCCGAACCTTTCCATCAAGATGTGACAGTGGTTCATCTAAAAGAAGAACTTCAGGTTGTCTTACAATGGCCCTTGCAATATTTACTCGTTGTTTTTGACCTCCTGATAGGGCGTTTGGACTTACATTAAGCAAATCAGTAATATCTAATAACCTTGAAATCTCTTCTACTCTAGATTTTATTTCCCTTTTTGGAACCTTTTTTGCCCGTAAATTAAAACTAATATTCTCGTAAACTGTTAGCGGAGGATACATTGCATAGTTTTCAAAAGCAAGACCAATATCTCGGTCTTTTGGAGCTAAATCATTAATTCTGGTATCACCTATAATAATATCCCCATCTGTTATATCTTCTAATCCAGCTATCATTCTCAACGTTGTAGATTTACCACATCCTGAAGGTCCTAACAACGCTACGAATTCACCATCTTCAAATTCCAAATTTAAGTTCTTTACTGCTGGAACAGGTTGTTTATTTTTATAATAGGTTTTGAAAATATTGTTTAACACTAGTTTTGCCATGCAATGACTCTCCCCTCTTTCCTCTTTGTAGAAAGAAGATTTTTTCTATCTGTATCAAAAAAGATTGCATTTTTAACGTTTAATTCGATAAAAAGTTCCTGATTGATTTGGACTTTTAAATCAGATTCTACAATTATCCTAATTGGACGGTCATGTACTTTCACTGTCATTACAGCTTTTGCACCTAATGGTTCGAAACTGTAAACAGTAGCTTTAATCAAGCTTCTATCATTGTTTTCAAACTTAACTTTTACATCTTTTGGCCTAATTCCTACTCTTACATTTTCACTTTCTTCTGACGTAATAATTTTTTTAATATCCTCCGTCATATTAAAACTATACTTGCCGTCAATAAGCCCTACACGTAAGTCATCACCGTTATGCTTTATTATTTTTGCATCAATAATGTTAATTTCGGGCTCTCCGAATGAACTTGCTACAAATTCATTCCTAGGGGCATAAAATATTTCCATTGGACTTCCTACTTGTTCTATTTTCCCATTATTTACGACCGCAATGCGATCACCTAGACTAAGTGCCTCCAAATAATCATGGGTGACATAAATTGTTGTTGTATCAAGGTTCTTTTGCATATCTTTTAGTTCGGCTCTCATCTGATGACGTAATTTAGCATCCAAGTGTGTAATCGGTTCATCCATTAAAAACACATTTGGATCCCTTACAAGTGCACGACCCAAACCAACACGCTGGCGTTGCCCATTCGATAGTTCAGACGGATTTCGGTCTAGTAACATATCAATCTTTAACATTTTTGCTACACGCGATATTTCCTGGTGTACTATTTCTTTTGCTACTTTATATTTCGGGCTTCGTAATGGAGAAGCCATGTTATCATAGACGGTAAGATGAGGATAGAGTGCATAGTTTTCAAATACCATTGCTATATTACGATCCTCAGGTTCCATATTATTAATATTTTTCCCATTAAGAATGACCTCACCTTTGTCAGGCAGGTGTAACCCGGCAATAATATTTAATAATGTTGTTTTACCTGCACCTGCCGGACCAAAGACAATAAAGAATTCTTTATCCTTTATTTCCAGATCGATTTCTTCTAAAACGGATTTCTTATGGAAACTTTTATAAATATCCTTCAATTGAATATCAGCCATAATGCTCTCCCCTTTATTTAACCTTTCACGGCCCCCATGCTAAGACCACGAACAAGATGCTTCTGAATTGCCAATGCAAGAATAATAATTGGTAAGGAAGAAATAAGTACTGCCCCAGCCATTTGTCCATAATGAACGGTATCCGAAGCTACATACTTTAGCATAGCAACTGTTGTCGTTGTTACATTTTGGCCCGCCAAAAGCAATGAAAAAGTAAAGTTATTCCATACAAAAATAAATGAAAGTAACGAAGATGCAACCAATCCCGGCTTTATTAAAGGCAGGATGATTTTTATAAATACTTGCCACCATTTATAACCATCTAAACGAGCAGCGTTCTCCATTTCCACTGAGATATCTTCAAAGTAACCACGTAAAATCCAGATCAGCAGTGGTAAAGAAATTACTTGAAACACCCATATCAATCCAAAATACGTGTCATACAATCCGATTTGCTGGTATATTAAGAAAATCGGAAGCACCACTAGAATTTCCGGGGCAAATCTAAAGGATAGAAAGGTAAAAGCTATTGATTCCCTTCCCTTAAAATCAAACCTTGCTAACGCATATGCTGCGGGAACTCCTACAATAATTGAAAGTACGATAGCTCCAATACTTACAATTAAATTATCTATAAAATATCCAATAAACTCTCCATCAGAAAATAAAATTTTATAATTAGATAGAGTGGGCGTAAAAATGAACCTAGTATTAAACATATCCTTGTCTGCTTTAAATGATAATATTACGAGCCATAATAATGGAAACAAAGCAAAGATGGCATAAACAACTAAAGCAATATTTTGTAAAAATCCAGAAATTTTTTGTTTCATTATTTCACCCTACCTCCCTGAAGCTTTTTTCTGGGTATGCGACCAGTATTTAACCATAAAATAACTAACTATATATACAAAAACCCAAAGGATTAACATATATGGCAATGAATATCCTAGATCTTTATATGTAAATGCTTCGGTATATGCCGTCAACGGTAGCGTCATCAAAGTATCCCCTGGACCCCCGCGTGTTAAGGCAAAGATAATATCAAACATTTGAATAGACAGCATAAAACGAAATAAGACTGCAATTAATAACATTGGCATAATCATTGGTAATGTTAAATTCTTAAACGTAAACCACGCTGATCCTCCATCTATTTTTGCAGATTCGAAGGGAGCTTTTGGCAAGGATCCCAATCCCGCTAATACAAGAATAGTTACAAAAGGAGTATAAACCCAAGCATCAATAACGATAACCGTAAATAGGGCTGTTGATGGATCAGCACCCCATGTAAAATTCTCAACTCCGAGTGATCGTAACCAATCGCTTAAAATACCAACGGAATTGTTAGTCATCAATTGCCAAATAAGGGTTGCAATTACTGGAGCTATAACTAAAGGGAAAATTAAAATTGTCCTTAACGATTTTGCTAATATATTCTCCCTATTTAAAAGGAGGGCAATACCCACCCCTAATATTGTTTCTATAATAGTTGACAATCCTGCATATGACAGTGTAACCTGCACACTATGCCAAAACGTTTTACTTTGAAACATGTCAATATAATTTTCTAATCCCACAAAACTAAAACCTGGATACTTAAAAGAATAATTTGTAAAGGAAAAGTAAATCGCCATTCCAAATGGAATTAATATTCCAACGGTGAGTAAGAAAGCAGGGCTTAATATGATAAGGGGCCTAATTTTTTTGCCTAATGAAATTCCTGTGTCTGAATCTTGCACTTTACCTTTATTAGGAGTTTCATTATCCATAAACTCTTCCTGTTCAGGTTTTCTAATTCCCATTTTACTTTCCCCCTTTTTTATAGAGGCGAAGAGTGATCTTCGCCTCTATTTTATATTCATTTATTCAGTTCTTATTCTGGATACACTTTTATCAATTTCCTCAGCTAGTTGATCCAACCGTTCCTGTGTGTCCGCTCCGTTTACAATATCCTGTAAGGCTGCAGCCCACTCAGTTGTCGTGTTAAAAAATTCTGGTTGCGGGGTGAACTTAACGGTTGAATTGTCGATTACGGTGTTAAATGTTTCTTCATACCCATCTGTGTTACTGATTAGTTCCTTAAATTTTTCATCTTCCCAAACTGAATTTCGTACAGGGTCAACAACATCGGCCTCCGTAGCTCCCCATAGCATATGTTCTTTGCTTGTAAAGTACTGCATGAACAACCATGCTGCATCTTTCTTTTCAGAAGAATTATTCATTGCAAGAGACCAAACCCACATGTTGGAACCTATTTCTCCATCTTTTGATTTTGGCGGCGGTGCTACTGCTAAGTTTCCAGCTTCTTTTGAAGCACCTTCCTTATTGTAGTTGATTGGCCACCAACTAGCGTCATAAGCCATAGCGGACTTTCCCTCAGCTAAATCTGTTGCCACCTGATACCAAGTGTAGTTTGACCAATCTGACGCTCCGCCCTTTTTAATTAATTCCACAAATTTATCAGTGATTTCAACAGCTTCGGGACTGTTCACTTTTGTTACGAGTTTTCCATCTTCAATTTCAAAGTCTTTTGCCCCATGATTTGTAAAAGAAGTCATAAAACCAGGATGAATGGTTGCCCATGATCTGGTCCCTCTTAGCCCAATCCCGTAGGTTCCTGATCCATCCCATTCCTGAAGTTCAGCGGCAACTTTTATTAATTCATCAAATGTTTCTGGTGGTCCATCAATTCCTGCTTCTTCAAAGGCTCTTTTATTATAGTGCAAATAATTGATTTCAAAACCAAGCGGAACAGTCCATAGATTACCTGTACCTACTTGATGTCCAGGGACACCATCCCATCTATTTGCATTTAATGCACCTTCGATAAAGTCATCCACATCATAATCCGGTGAGGTTCTATTTTCATCATCTAAAAACGAATCTAATTCCTGCATATAATCGGATGTTGAATATTCCCATACTTGATATGCACCTGTCATGAATACATCTGGATTTCCGTTTTGAGCATTTAATGCGGTCGTCAGTTTATCAAAATAACTTTCCTCCGGTGTGATGGAATGTTTAACCTTTATACCTGTCTTCTCTTCAAATTCAGGTAACTTTTCAATGATTGCTTCCGCGTAAGGGTGCTGATTTAACATGACATTAATTTCTTCACCCTCGAAACTTTTCCAATCAAAACCATCCAGTTCTTCTAAATCAGTGGATTCTTTCTCACCTTTACCCTTAGAGGAACTATTTGAACTCGAACATGCACTTGCAATCAACAATATCATTAAAAACAATGCAAAAATGGTTACCCTCTTTTTAGACATAATTACCCTCCTAATCTTCTATTTTTTCGAATGTAAAACGGAAATAAATACTTGTTTATATCTCCTTTCTTGTAATAATATCTGCTTATATTTTTCACATCCTACCTCACGTGAAGTTAAAGCAAGTCATTATCTGTATATTTAGTAAGATGAAATTAAAATATGTTGCTTTAATTAGGTATTAAAGCAACCTTTAACGAGTTTTCTCCTTTTTTGACCAGTTCAAATCCTTTTTCAAATTCCTCCAGCGACAATTGATGTGTGACTACACCCTCCGTAGGCAAATCGCCATTTACAATTCCATTAATAACATGTTCATAACAATACGGTCCTAAATGGGAACCAAGAACATCCAGCTCTTTACGATCACTTATAATACTCCAGTCCACGGTAACAGGATCTTTAAAAACGCTGAATTCTACAAATCTGCCAAGCTTGCGGATCATCGACAAGCCTTGTTCCACTGATTTTCCGGCTCCAGTGGCTTCAATATAGATGTCACACCCATACCCATCTGTTAATGATTTAACTATCTCTACTACATTGTCCCTTTTCGGGTTTAACACCATGTCTGCCCCAAACTTTTTTGCCAGTTCCAAGCGGTCATCAAATAAATCAAGAACAATCAATTTCTCCGGTCCTGATTTTTTAATAGCACCAATCATTCCCAACCCCAACGTACCTGCTCCAGCTAGCACAACAACATCTCCCAGTTGGATCTGTGCACGCTGAACGGCATGGAAAGAACATGCATATGGTTCTATTAAAATGGCCTTTTCCAGTGGAAGATCGTCAGGAACCCGATAATTGATCGCTTCTTTTGTAAACTTCATGTATTCTGCCATACCACCGTTTACGTTATTTTGAAATCCATAGAGATCATGCTTTTCACACATCCAATATTGACCTCTGTTGCAAAAGCGACATTGCCAACATGGGACAATTTGTTCAGAGATGACACGATCTCCTATTTCAAATTCTGTAACATCGTCTCCTAGTTCAACAACATGTCCAATAAATTCATGACCTGGGATCATTGGCGCTTTAATATACGGGGGCTGTTTGTCATCTCCCCAGAAACTCGGTGCCCCATCGTATGCCTTCAAATCACCAGCACAAATACCGCAGCCTTCAACTTTTATCAAGATTTCATCTTTATCAACAGTTGGGACCGGAACCTCCTCTAAACGATAATCTCCAGGTGCATAAGCAACAACCGCTTTCATTTTTTCAGTCATCTTTTCTCCCCCTGATTTAAAATTTTAAAACAGAAATCGCTTACAATTCTTAAAATAATCATTTTATCCCAAGATAAATTTTCGATTGTTTTCGATTTCCGCTGACTGCTTACTTTTTAGTTTAATTATTTTCATTATATTATTGTTATTTATGAATAGTCAATATATTTTTTCGTTTTTTTTAATTTTGTTATTTAATATTGATTAATAAAAATATCTGACGCGCAATATGAAGAAAAAAATCGGACAGCTTGCGGCTGAGCTAATTGAGGATGGACATCACATTATTCTGATTCCGGAGCTGCAACAACGCATATAGTAGATACCATTACTGAAAAGCAAAATCTAACTGTTATTACGAATGATATTAACATTGCAGACAAACTGAGATTATCACGTGGAATGAAAATAATCGTAATAGGAGGCATGCTTTTTCTGGAAGACTATATTCTAAATGGTATGATTACCGATGAAACATTGGACAAATTGCATGTTCATATTGCTTTTATTGGAACTCCTGCCTTCCATCCCGTACTAGGAATGATTCATTTTGATGAAACCTTGGTACCAGCAAAAAGAACAATGATTCAATCTGCATAGAAAACGGTTGTCGTGTGCGATCACACCAAAATTGGCAGGGTTCCGTTACATACTGTAGCTGAAAATAGAGAAATTGATTCTTTAATAACAAGTCAACTGAGTGACGAAAATATAAAAAGCTTAACAGACAAGGGTATTGATGTCCTGCTTGTTTGAAAGTAAATAAGAGGTATTCAAAAACACATTTTGAACACCTCTTACTCATTCCAATCCAAGCAGGTAAGCGTTATTGTCTGACACCAGAGACTATGAAAACGTTAATTCCTTCCTCCTCAAGAACCTGCAGTTCATGATCCGGCATATTATAGTCTGTAATAATCGCATTAATTTGTTGGATGGAAGCAAAGGAAGCAATCGAATTATTATTTATTTTTGAATGATCAAGCAGCGCAATTACATTTCTAGCTGCATCCACCATAGCTTTTTTCAATTGCACCTCGTAAACACTGAAATCTGTAAGTCCTGCTTCAACCGAAAAACCATTTGCTGACGTAAATAGAAAATCAATATTAATTTCATCCAAGATATTTATCCCTAGGTTACCTTCTAATGAATTGGATCCTCTTCTAAGAATCCCTCCGAGCATAATCACCGTAATATCCGGATGTTCATTCAATTCCAAAGCAGTATTTATGCCACTCGTAACAACGGTAATCCTAATTTCTTTATCCTTTAACAACTTTGCCAGTTCAAGGGCTGTGGAGCTTGCATCAAGCATTATACATTGGCCATCCGAAATTAGTTTGACTGCTTGATTTGCAATTGCATGTTTTTCATTTTTATTGGTTTTTTCCCGGCTTGAGAAGCTAGTGTTTGCATCAATTTTATTATCCACTAAAATTGCTCCACCATGTGTACGCTGCAGAAGACCTTGATCTTCCATTTTGCTAAGATCCATCCGAAGTGTTGCTTCTGAAACGTTCATTTCATTAGAAAGATCCTTAACAATAATTCGTTTTTGCTCATTTAGTTTTTTTAGAATTACTTTTCTTCTCTCGGGTGCGAACATCTTCATCATCATATCACCACACTTTTATATTAGATTTTAACAATAAGGTGAAACTTCATTAAGTGCGGTTGGCCCTTCCTTCCCCCACTTATACTAAGAAACAAAGGCTAAGTTCGCAACGTCTGAGTTGCAACGCCTTTGTGACCTGCGTCCTGCATGCCCGAACAGAATCGGACCTTTGTCATGCAGTTTACTCCCACTTATCCTTTGTGATTCACCTCAATATCTTGAACTGGGGGTCTTACTGCCCATTTAAGAGTGGGATAAAAATTATTAGCATAAATCGATTCTACTACCCTATCATAATTTAAAATCCAAAATAATGAAAGTAAATGATTACAATTAATAATAAATAAAAATTTTATTGACTATTCAATAATAAAAGTAATATAATGAAAATAATTATTTGTCAAATAATTAATCGACCGGTGTTTTCGTGTGTTATGAAAGCGGTTGCTGAAGTGCCGGCTTTAGTGACGTTGCTTTGCTGCATAGTAATTATAACGAAGAACATTTTTAAATGAAAGGAAGTTGTACGAAATGAAAATCGGTTTAGGCGCTGATCATAATGCCTTCGATCTGAAAGAAAGTATTAAAGCACATATTCAAGACCTTGGACATGAAGTAAGTGATTACGGGTGCTACTCATGTAATGAAGTTGATTACCCCGGTGTTGCTTTTGAAGTTTGCACGGATATAAACAAACAAAACATTGACCGGGGAATATTAATTTGTGGAACCGGAATTGGAATGGCAATATCCGCGGACAAAGTTCCTGGCATAAGAGCCGCTCTTTGTCATGACACATATTCCGCAGAACGAGCACAAAAAAGTAATAACGCACAAGTCCTGACCATGGGGGCAAAAGTTATTGGGGTGGAAATAGCAAAACAAGTTGTCAAAACCTATCTTGAATCAACTTTTACCGGTGGCAATTCAGCTAGAAAGGTTCAACAAATTATCGATAAAGAAAAAGAATCTTTAAAAGCAGGAGGAATGCAGGAATGAAGAAATTACTAAATGACCCTAACAACGTTGTGGAGGAAATGCTGGAAGGGTATGTAAAGGCCTTTCCAAATTATGTGAGACAACTGCCGGAAAATAAACGATCATTAGTTACAGCAAAGACAATTCCTGAAAATAAGGTGGGCGTCATCATAGGTGGTGGCTCGGGACATGAACCAGCTTTCATGGGATATGTTGGTGATGGAATGGCTGATGGTGTTGCAGTTGGCAATATTTTTGCCTCCCCCCCACCCGATCCAATACTAGAAGCAACAAAAGCGGTTGATAAAGGGGCTGGCGTTGTCTATGTCTACGGGAATTATGCGGGAGATGTCATGAATTTTGATATGGCAGCGGAATTAGCAGAGCTTGAAGGCAATATATATGTTGAATCCGTCATCGCTACAGATGACGTTGCTTCAGCCCCCAAAGAAGAAAGCGAGAAGCGAAGAGGAATTGCGGGTGAATTTTTTATTACAAAAGCAGCAGGAGCGGCAGCTGAAAAGGGGTACGATGTGCGTGAGGTTGCAAGAATAGCTAGAAAGGCAAATGACTATGTACGTACAATGGGCGTTGGACTTAGTCCATGTACACTTCCGCAAACCGGGAAAGCCAGCTTTGAACTTGCAGATAATGAAATGGAAATTGGACTTGGTCACCACGGAGAACCTGGTGTAGAGAAAGGAATCTTGCAAAAGGCCGACAAAGTTACGGATCGTCTTATTCATGATATTTTAATAGATATGCCTTTAACAAAAGAAGACAAGGTTGCAGTACTAGTAAATGGATTAGGGGCAACCACACGAATGGAGCTACTAATTGTTTTTCGAAGAGTAGAGCAATTACTCCATGAAAGGGGAATTATGATTCATCGTTCTTACATCGGTGATTACAGTACTTCACAGGAAATGGGAGGTTGTTCTGTTTCTTTATTGAAATTGGATGAAGAATTAACGGAAATGGTCGATCATCCTGCAGACTGTCCAATGTACGTTCAAATATAGGGAGGGAATGCGTTGAATTTTACAGCGATAAACTTTAAACACTTTCTAATAAATGTAAGCGATTTAATGGAGGAGAACAAAGATTACTTATCTGATTTGGATATAATGCTTGGCGATGGCGACCATGGTATTACGATGTCGATTGGTTGGAAAGCAATCCGTACAAAACTTGATGAAGAATTATTAGAGGAAGAAGATTGTGGGAAAATTTCCATGGTTACAGGACGATCTTTTTTAAGTGCTGTCGGTTCTTCTGTGGGTCCCTTGTACGCAACAGGGTTTTTAAAAGGTGCAAAAGTAATGCAAGGAAAAACTGCTTTTACCGAAGAAGATCTTGTGAATTTCTGGACTGCTTTTATTGATGGCATAAAAGAACGTGGCCAGGCAGAAGTTGGTGATAAAACAATGGTCGATACGTTTGAGCCTGCAAAAAATAGTCTAGTAAAAACATTTGAAGAATCACAGGATGTTTTAATTTCATTTACAAATGCAGTAGAGGACGCTAAAGAAGGAATGGAATCTACAAAAAAAATACCATCTAAAAAAGGGAGATCCAGCCGGTTGGGAGAGAGATCAATTGGACATCTGGACCCAGGAGCAGCATCGGCATTTATCATTTTATCTGCATTCTTACAAGAGATAAATGCAATTGCAAATACATCCAAATAGATCGGGATCGGAGGTGCAATTACAATGAAAAATAGGCTTTCAACTTTTGGGCGACCATTTATTTTGGATTTTCTCGAAGTAACTCAATCAGCTGCCATAGCCGCATTCCCCTGGGTAGGTAAACTTAATAAAATAGAGGCTGACCGTGCTGCAACTGAAGCAATGAGGCACCAATTGAACCTGATCAATATAGATGGCAAGGTAATAATCGGAGAAGGAGAAATGGACGATGCTCCAATGCTTAACATTGGGGAAAAAGTCGGTACTGGTATCGGTCCGAAAATAGATGTGGCGGTTGATCCTATTGAAGGAACAAATTTGATTGCTTCTGGACAAAATAATGCCTTAACCGTAATCGCTGTTTCAGAAGCAGCGACCCTATTACATGCGCCGGATATCTATATGAAAAAAATAGCCGTTGGACCGGAAGCTAAGGGGTGCATTGATTTAGATGCCCCATTATTGGATAACTTAGTTTCTGTAGCAAAAGCAACGGAGAAAAATATGGATCAATTAACCGTTATGATTCAGGATCGTCCACGACACCATCATCTAATTAAGGAAACGATTGAGGCCGGGGCTAATGTTAGACTGTTTTCCGACGTTGATATTATAGGTGCCATTTTGACATCCATATCCGAAAGTGACGTGGATATGTTAATTGGTACTGGCGGTGCACCAGAAGGAGTAATTGCTGCAGTTGCACAAAAATGCTTAGGAGGTGACTTTCAAGGAAAACTGATCCCTTCTAATAATACAGAAATTAACCGCTGTTTAAACATGGGGATAGATACCCCGGAAAAAACATTGACATTAAATGAACTAGTAAGATCGAATAACTGTCTCTTTGCCGCTACAGGTATTACCAATGGTGCCCTTTTAAAGGGAGTAAAAAGAGGAATGGGCGATACCCTGCATACGCACTCGTTTGTTACATATGGGATAAAATCTAACGCGAACTATGAAGTAATTGAAAGTGCCCATCTGGATTCGTAACCATTTCCCCTATCTTTTTTTCTTTATAGCTTTTATTTACGCCAATTTAAAGACATTGTGCGTCTTGGGAGCATAAAACGATAAAGTAAACCATAAGAAAATGGTGCAAAGACTTGTTGATTTAAAGAGCATTTGTAAATCCGAACTTTCCCGGAAGCTTAGCGCGCTGCCACCGGAGATGTTTCAGGCTATCCTGCATCCTCTGGTTCAAAAATTATAGGAATGTCGTATTCCCAAAAAATCTAAATAAAGTATATATCAAATCCCATCTGTATTAATAGATTGGATGTGCTTGACGCTTACCTTTTGGAACCGCATTTATAAGTGGCATTAATCGAATACGTCTTAATTAGCGTTTTGATAAGTATTTTTACCTGATTTCCCATTCCAACCCAAGATTTCAACGCTTTTTAGTTTTATAAATTACTTGAAGAAGTTCCTTCATTATTCTTTCCTTTGGTTCCATAGACGCACTTCGAATATCAATTCACTAACTATAATTTAATCGTTTTCAAACAATAAGTCTTTGTTTAAAAGGCCGAAAAAAGAGGCAATGTTTTGTATTTAACAATAACATTGCCCCTAATTATTCGTAAGAAATTATTTCATAAATGGAAATTTATATTTAAAGCGATTAATCTTTATTCAGCAAAGATTCTCCCGCAATACCGGGATGGGTCATTTCAAAAGGATCCAAAATCAAATTCAGCTCGTCCTCGGTTAGAACGTCATATTTTAAACACAAATCTCGTACGGATTCCCCAGAATTTATAGCCTCTCGGGCTATGCGTGCAGCTGCTTCATAGCCCAAATGTGGGTTGACCGCTGTGATAATTCCAACACTATTTTCTACAACTTGTTCAAGTTTTTCTTTATTTGCTTCTATTCCTTCCAGACAATGCTCAGTGAACCCCTGAAAAGCATTGTTCATAATGCTAATTGACTGAAGCAAATTAAAAACAAGTACGGGCTCCATTACGTTTAATTCAAGCTGTCCCGCTTCCGATGCAAGACAAATCGTATTGTCGTTGCCAATAACTTGAAAAGCTACCTGGTTAATCAATTCCGGCATCACAGGATTGACTTTGCCCGGCATAATAGAAGAGCCAGGCTGGCGTGCAGGCAATTTAATTTCACTAAAACCGGCTCGTGGTCCTGATGCCATCAACCTTAAATCGTTTGCCATTTTGGACATATTCATCATACAAACTTTCAAAGAAGCGGAAACCTCCGTATAAGCATCCGTATTTTGTGTGGCATCAACAAGGTGTTCGGCATTTATCAAAGGATATCCACTAATCTCTCTCAAATGTACAACGACACTTTTTATATACTTCGGATTAGCATTTAAACCTGTTCCAACCGCCGTTGCTCCCATATTTACCTCAAGCAGATGATCTTTTGTATTTTCTATTCGCTTGATATCTCGGTCCAAAACCCTGTTATATGCTTTGAATTCCTGGCCGAGTCGAACAGGAACAGCATCTTGTAAATGTGTCCGGCCCATCTTAATAACATCATTAAATTCCTCTGCTTTTTTGCTTAAAACATTACTCATTTTCCGAAGTGTTTCCAGCAGCTTATCCAGTAAAGACAATATAGCAATGTGGATCGCCGTTGGAAATGAATCGTTTGTTGATTGAGCCATGTTGACAATGGAATTGGGACTAAAATGAAAATAATCTCCCTTTTCTTTACCAAGCAATTCGAGACTTCTATTAGCGATTACCTCATTCATATTCATATTAATGGATGTTCCGGCCCCGCCTTGTATTGGATCAACAATGAATTGATCATGCCATTTTCCAGCCAATATTTCATCCGCCACCTGGACAATCATTTCACCTAGCCCTCTATAAAGTCTGCCCACATCCATATTAGCAAGAGCGGCAGCCTTTTTAACCATAGCCATCGCAAGTATCAATTCTTCATGGATTCGGTAACCGGTGATAGGAAAATTTTCTACAGCTCGCAACGTTTGTATGCCATAATACACATCTTCGGGTACCTCTTTTGTACCTAAAAAATCTCTTTCCAGTCTTAACTTCTCCTCCATATTATCCACTCCAAAAATGCATCTTTTAGTATCTACTTCATAGCCTAAAAACTATAAAAACAAGTTTCTTTTTCATTTGTATCTATGAATACAAGTAAACCTTCATTAATTCACTAGACTCGTAATAGAATCTTAACAGCAAACTTCTAGCAACCTGTAATACCGTAATTTCATTGCTTACTCGCACCAATTATCATTCATTTTGACTCTCAATTTTTAATGCATAAGTTAGTAGTGATATGCCTAACATGATAATTGCTAGTATCCTCCACATTGCTTGATAAGAACCATTTACATCAATGATTATTCCAGACAACGGTGCCCCCAAAATGGCACCTAAATTTGTAATCATTAACCCAACACCACTTGTAAGACCAACATCAGATTTTGAACCACTTTCCGATAACATAATAATAAATATTCCATTCCATCCCTGCGTCGTAAACCCAAGAAAAAAGGAAAGAATACAAATAAATAAAATCGGTATCATTACATTTACGGAACCAAGTAGGAATAATATTAATCCCGAAAAGGCGCCAATAAAGGCTAGGATTTTTTTCTTTTCCTATTAAAAAATCTATCACTAATATATCCCCATATTGCTCTTCCAAAAATGCCTCCACAATATACAAATGCCAAACAAAGGGTTGATATGGATAACGAGAATTGAACATCCTGATACAGATAGATAACAATAAAAGTTGTTACACTAACTTGAACGGCAATATAATAAGAAACAACAAGAGCGAGTAATATTACTTTTTTATTCCGAACAACTTCTTTTAAACTTTTAAAGTAATTTTTGCTAACCTTTTCTCTTTTCGACTTACCATGGAGATTCATAAACATGTAAAATATAACAACCAGTAGCAATAAATTTCCGATCGCAAAAAGCGATATTCGCCAGGAAAACTGTTTGGCTAGGTACGGTAATATAAATGTTGCAATGACAACTCCTAGAGGAACTCCCATTTGCTTTAGGCCCATAGCAGTTCCACGATTTTGTAACGGAAAACTATCCATAATTCCTCGATTTGTTGCTGGAGTAATGCCACCATAACCAATACCAAATAGAATTAATAAAAAAATAATGGTTATATAGCTTGATGTATGTAAAAAAACATAAAGGACGCAAACGATTACCATACTAAAAAGTGTTAATGTTTGCTTAACCCCTTATAATGGACCCATAAATCTAGACACGAAATAAGGAGATGTTAAAGTAGATTTATGGGGAAAAGAAAACAATATTCA